>CAYRTF010000053.1:0-8833 GCA_964427165.1 uncultured Actinomycetota bacterium
CCGGGGCCGTATATCCGCTGCTAAAGGAGCTCGAAGAAGAGAAATTTGTTGAGAGCCACTGGAATATTGACAGAGAACATCCAAGAAGGATCTATAAGATCACCAAAAAAGGCAAACAAGAATTTAAGGTTTTGAAGCTGATACTCAGAAAGCAGATACATAAAGCTGTGGAAATATTCGAAAAAATATTTTTTGAAATATATCCTGAAGATATAAAAAGAAAGCGAGAAACAAAATGATTAATTATAGCCTAAGGAAAAAATTATTGATCATCCCGGCACTTATTATGATGATCACTCTTGCATTTTTATTATTTTCCTGCAAAGCTGACAACAGATTTTTCGGAGAGGCCGGTAATGGGCCCGAGACTTTTGAGGTTAAAAGAGGTGATATCATCCAGACTGTGTCTACTTCCGGAAATGTCGACTCCAGATACAGCAATAGCTATTCCCTGAGATCTTCAGGCATTGTGCTTGAAGCACTTGAAGAGGGAGAGTTATTCAGTAAGGGAGATGTCTTGATCAAGCTTGATTCCAATAGGACAGAGCTCCTTATGGCCCAGGCAGAGGAAAATATAAATACATCCCAGATCTCGCTGGAACTCGCGAAGCTAAACTACAAACAGGCTCTTGACTCTAATCATATAGCCACACAGCTTGCGGAGACCAGCAAGCAGCAGTCAGAGCTTGCCAGTGCAAGCGCCTACCAGTCACTTGAAAATGCAAACAATATGGCTTCAAAATCAATAGAAAGCGCAAGAATAGCTCTTGAAAATGCAGAGAGCTTATTGGCTGTTGCAAGTGGAGTACCGGTAACAGATGTCCTCCTGGAACAATATGGAGGAAGTGTGGATTCTGCTGAAGCAGCTTATGATGCAGCCAGGGCACAGGGTAAATCCTCTAAAGACTCTGCAGAAAGTGCTTATGAGCAATCACTGCTGAATCAGTCCACTGCCTACTGGTCGAACCTTTCGAGCCTGCAGACCGCCAGTGCCCAGATAGCTATTACCGCAAAAAATATAGAACAGGCAGAAGTCCAGCTAAGATTGGCCCGGATCAATTATGAATTGCTTGGTCTGGATAGCGATAATCATATAATATATGCTCCTTATGATGGAATAGTACTATCTTCTATCTACAAAACAGGGGAATATGCGGGACCTGGAATACCTGCAGTAGAGATCGGCAGCAGTGAATTTGTAATAATCTCGGAAGTAAATGAGACCGATATAATAAATATGGTACTTGGTCAGGAAGTATTGATCAGCCTCGATGCATATTATCTGGAAGAACTAAAAGGCAGGATCATAAAGATCTCCCCGGTATCTACAAATATAGGCGGAGTGGTATCGTATGCCATTACTATAGAGCCAGAGGCTTCGGATGATATCGATCTTTTCCATGGACTCTCTGCAAGCATGGATATAACTACTTCAAGCCTCAAGGATGTTTTATTTATTCCTATCCAGTCTGTAGCTGATGAAAACGGTAAACAGTTTATAAATAGAATGGTGGATGAAAATACCTTCGAAAAGGTAGAAGTCGAGACCGGTATTTTTAATTATGACTTCATAGAGATCAAATCAGGGCTAAAAGAAGGAGATATCATAGTGGTTTCCGGTATAGAATAAGTACCGGGACTTTTGTAAATATAAAGAGATATTACAGATTTATTATGGACCGCAAAAAACAACAGGTTCTGATGCCTGTGGGGAAAAATGGATCATAACGGGCTTACAATACAAATAAATAAACTCAAAAAAATATACAGGATAGGAAAGGTCACGGTACCTGCATTAAGCGGCATAGATCTTGATATACGGATTGGCGAGTTTGTGTCCATAATGGGACCATCTGGTTCAGGAAAATCCACTTTGATGAATATAATAGGGGCCCTTGATATTCCTACTTCAGGAAAATATTTCCTTGACGGTGTCGATGTCGGAAAACTAAACGATAATGAACTGGCCACCATTAGAAATGAGAAAGTAGGTTTTGTTTTTCAAACATTTAATCTTCTCTCCAGGGCCAATGTGTTCGGCAATGTTGAGCTTCCCCTTATATATGCCAGGGACAGGACGAGAAATAAGAAACAGAAAATACTTGATTCAATAGAGTCGGTGGGTCTGACAGATTGGATAAGACACAGGCCCAATGAACTTTCAGGGGGTCAAAAGCAGAGAGTAGCAATAGCCAGGGCGCTCGTAAACGGACCTTCAATTATCCTGGCTGATGAACCTACGGGAAATCTTGATTCCAGGACCGGAGAGGAAATAATGGAAATATTCCAGAAGCTCAATAGGGATGGAAAGACAATAATAATAGTCACCCATGAAATGAGCATAGCAAAACACACACAGAGGATAATATATTTGAGGGATGGAATAATAAGCGGCCAGGAAGACGTAAAGGACCAGCTTAACGCCGAAGAAATAATAAAAACAATGCCAAAACTGGAAGATAGATCATGAGAAGACTAAGTGAAAATATAAGAATTGCATTCCGTTCGCTGTTTCTAAATAAAACCAGGTCCTTCCTGACCATGCTGGGTATTATTATCGGAGTAGGTGCAGTTGTTGCAATGCTATCTATCGGTACAGGCGCACAGCAGTCAGTTATTAGCAGCGTGCAGGATATCGGATCAAATCTTATCATAATATCTCCCGGAAATCCCGAAGAAGAGGAGCAGATGATGGGTCCGCAGATGATGTTTATCGGTGAGACTGCAGAACTGGGACCAGATGATGTAGGGGCGATTAAAAGAGAGTCGACCCTTACAACTGAAGTCGCTCCTGTTGTTATCAGTGTTTCCATTGTATCTTATCTTAATAAGAACGCACAGCCTCAGGTCTTTGCCTCCACTGCAAATGGGAGACAGCTTTACAATATGGAAGTTGAAAAAGGCAAGTTTTATAATAGGGGCGATGTCTCAAGTTCTGCAAATGTTGCAGTCATCGGACAGACTGTTGTAAATAAGCTTTTTGGAAAGATAGATCCTATCGACAAGATAATAAAGATAAGCGGCCAGAACTTTAAAGTAATAGGAACCCTTGAATCAAGAGGCACAGATTCTTTTGGAAACGACCAGGATAATTTTATTTCAATTCCTGTGACTACGGCCCAGAATAAATTATTTGGTTCAGACTCCTATGATATGATACTTGCACAGAGCGTATCTGAAGAAGAAATAGACGCAGCCACCAACGAAATAGAGGAGATCCTGCGCAAAAGCAGAAATATCAGGTTTGGTGAGAAAAATGATTTCCGGGTCAGAAATCAGACACAAATACTTGATATTGTGAGCACGATCACCAATATCTTCACCGTGGTCATAGCAGGTATCGCCAGCATATCCCTGCTGGTCGGGGGGATAGGAATTATGAATATCATGCTTGTGTCAGTTACCGAAAGAACCAGGGAGATCGGGATACGTAAGGCTATTGGAGCCAAAAACCGGGATATCCTCATTCAGTTCCTGGTAGAAAGCATAGTCCTGAGCATAACAGGCGGTATCTTAGGGATACTTTTTGCAGTACTTATTTCTATCATACTCAATAATTTTACAGTTCTCGAGACAAGTATAACTTCTTTCCCGATAATCATTGCTTTAAGCTTCTCAACTGTAGTAGGGCTTTTCTTTGGTATCTATCCCGCTATGAGGGCCGCCAGATTAAATCCGATCGATGCCCTTAGATACGAATAATTTTAGATATAAGTGATCCTTAAATAAATACGGCCCCCCGGTCATCTCCTAAAAATATAGGATCGGATGAGAAGCCGTATCTATGAAAGTAGGCTTAAAGCCTTCTCTTATTGAACGGATAAAAATTATTTCTTCTCTATCCTGGCTCTTTTTCTCCTCCTGGACCTCACTATGAGCCATATCACAACAAGTATTATTGCTATTATTGCAAGGATCGGACTTGCAGCTATAAAGAATATCAAAATCCCGTTAAATACTGTTACTGCACCACGCAGACCTTTTTTAAGGGCTTCGACAAACCCCCAGCCGGAAGAAGTGGTGATAGGTTCGGGCTCATGCATATATACTTCAATCGTGGAGAATGAGACCATATTATCGAGGTAATTCATCCTGCCCTTTATTACTTCTATCTGTTCCATGACATAGCTTAGCTCTCTCTGCACCTCAATACTGTCCCCCACATCCTTTGACTGGGACATAAGGTCGAGGAGGATCTCTTCCTGGGCATCAAGATTTCTCAGTCTGCTTTCAAGATCAGTATATTCCTGAGTGACATCCTGGCCGGAAACAGTAATACTTTCCACTGTGCCCATATCTTTTATCAGGTCAAGAGCCGAATTATACTTATTATGCGGGATCCTTATCGTAATACTTCCGCTTGTAAGCTTTCCGTCCGCATCAGAATAGCTTTGCGTATTGGATACAAAACCTCCATTATTATCAGCAAGTCTCGTAAGGTCAAAAAGCGCTTTTTCGAACTTTCCGTCCCCGACTTCCAGTGTCAGGTAAGCAGTCTTTATAACTTTACGGTCTATAGTATTTGGTGCATCGCTGTATTGTGATTCATCCCTGTCTGCTGCAAAATCCCCTTCGGCTATTTCCATTGCGGGTGCTTCTTCAAAAGATACGGCCTTTGTCTCTTCATAATAGCTATTACCTGCAGCGGCCCTGTCACTGGTTGATTCCCCAAATATGCCGCAGCTGGTAAAAACAAGAGAAGCTGCTGCCAAAAGAATGATAAAGAGCAGCAACCTTTTTGATATTCTTTGGATCTTCATCTTTTCTCCTTGTCTTCAGATTATTAATATAATAATAAAGTTTTTCCCTGTACAGCTCAAATACTTTCTGAAACATTATATCTATTCGAAGGAATTCTTAGTAAAACCGGGGTGGTCCTTAAAATAACCGGACAAATAAAAAAGACCAGGTACTGACCTGATCTCTTCTTATATGGTAGAACTACCTGTGTATATTAAAAGCATATTAGATGCATATAAATAACAGATAATCCAATACCAAACCAAATATAATAACTATTCTTTTTCTTAAGCAGCAGGCATACACAGGATAATGTATTTGATATCCTGGCAGTTTATTTGCCTGATGTGATCATTTCTTCCATTTTCTTTACATCGACTTTTGCAGGTTTGCCGTTTCCGCCTTTTTCTTTCTGCATTTTATCGATCTGGTCCTGCATCTCATTGACCCTGGCAAAGAGTTTATCTACCATATCATCATAAGCATCTATGATCTCGTCTTTGCTCATTCCCTTAAATTCTCCCAGACACTCTTTCATCTCTTTCTCCCTTCTTATTGCTTTTCTTGCCAGCTTTAGAGTATTTGAAAGCAGCATGGCAATAGTCATCGGTCCCACTCCACCAGGAACCGGAGTAATATATGAAGCTTTTGGCTCTACATTTACAAAATCAACATCACCTATAAGAGTACCGCCCTTCTTAGCAAAATCCTCTGCACGCCACTCTAAAAGTTCAGGACTTGCTTTATCTTTCGTGATCCTGTTAATTCCTACATCAATAACAACCACTCCTTCTTTTACCATATCTTCCCTGATAAGGTATGGCACACCGGCAGCTACGACAAGGATGTCGGCATCTTTTGTGTGTGACTTAAGGTCACTGGTCTCAACATGACATATTGTAGGTGTGGCCCATTCATTTAAGAAGAGAAGGCTCATCGGTTTCCCAACTATTTCACTATGTCCTACTACGGTAACATCTTTTCCTCTCATGGGTACTTCATATCTTTTCAGCATTTCCATGATCCCTGCAGGAGTAGCCGGTACAAGAAAATCCTGTTTTGCAACCAGGCTGCCCATATTCATAGGATGAAAACCGTCTACATCTTTTTCAGGGGCAATAGATTCAAGCACTATTCTCACATCTATCTGTGGTGGAAGCGGAAGCTGGACAAGTATCCCGTGAATATCGGGTCTCTTATTGAGTTTCTCGATCTCCATAAGAATATCGATAGTAGATACAGTATCATCCATCTTGATAGTCTCAGAATGTATCCCTACCTGCTCGCATGCTTTTCCCTTGCTGCTTACATAGACTTTCGATGCTGGATTTTCACCGACCAGTATAACTGCAAGTCCCGGTTTTAAACCATTTTTTTTCTCAAACTGGAGGATTTCTTCTGCTACTTCTTCTTTTATATCTGAAGCTATTTTGGACCCGTTTATCAATGTGGCCATCTGAATCACCTCATTTTTTAAATTTTCTATTACTATATATAAAAACGATAATCTAAACGATAACAATAATGAGTATTATTATCCCTACTATTGCCTTCCAACTAAGCTATTATATACATGAAAATATCATTGTCAAGGAAATGTTACATAATTGTTACACAATTTATTGCGGTTTTGTATTGCCGGGTTTTATTGTTTTAAAGTGGCAGCAAAAAGGTATCATAATGCAGATATTTGAAATAATTGCGTGAGATCATATGGATCACCAGGAGCCTGTTCAAAAATATCACTCTGCAAGTCTTAGGACCAGTTTTCGGACATGTTCCTGGTTATGTGTAAAAATTCTCTGGCAGCATAATATGCCGCCAGCCGGTTTAACTGCAGTCATCACATAGGCCCGTAAAGAGTATCTGGTAATTATCTACCTGCAGCTTACAGTTTTTTAGTATGGTCTCTTCAGCATTTTCCCTGAGTCTTACCCTTACGGCACTCTTAAGGCATTGATTATTGGTGATTATTTTCTTGCAGTTATTGCAGATCATATAGATAAATGTCTCTTTTGCACATTCCCTGGACAACATATAATAGGACCGCCCGCTTCCAAGGATTATCCTGCAGACTATTTTCAACCTGGTCAACAGCTCCAGTGTCCGGTATACAGTAGCCACACCAATGCTCGGGTCCTCATTCTTTACTTCCATATATACATCATCAGCAGTCAGCAGATTATCGGCACCAGAAAGCACTTTTATGATTATGTCCCTGGGCTTAGTAACTTTAAAACCAGAACTGGTCATCTTTTCTTCATAATATTTCTTCTGGGTCTCTTTATCAAGATCATCATCTATTTCGGCCATCATTCCCCCTGTATGACAGAATAGTAAAAGACAGATCGAAGTATAGATCATTGCAAGTAATAATTGTTACTATTATCAGTAAAGATAACCTAAATTTTAGATTTCGTCAAGCATGAGAGACTTCATGCTACCATTTTCCTGTCCGGATATATTCGTCTATTGAATAGGCGGCCTTCCTGCCGGCTCCCATGGCAAGTATTACCGTAGCGGCTCCGGTTACTATATCTCCACCGGCGAATACACCTTTTACAGAAGTCTTTCCAGTCTCAGCATCTGCAGCAATATTTCCCCTGTGATTTAGCTCCAGTCCTGGTATCGTCGAGATCAGGAGCGGATTCGGGCCCTGCCCTATTGCCATTATTACTACATCAATATCAATATCATATTCTGACCCTTTTATGGGAATAGGTCTTCTGCGGCCGGACTCATCAGGTTCGCCCAGCTCCATCTTTATCACCTTTATTTTATCTACCCATCCGTCTTTACCTATTATCTCGACAGGATTATTCAGTATCTTAAGATTTATACCTTCTTCTTTGGCATGTTCGATCTCTTCATTTCTGGCAGGCATTTCAGCCTCGCTTCTCCTATAGATAAGGTATACGTTTTTGGCTCCCAGTCTCTGCGCTGTCCTTGCGGAATCCATCGCAACATTTCCACCGCCGACAACAGCCACATTTTCACCCTTCATTATCGGAGTATCACATTCGGGAAACTTATAAGCCTTCATAAGGTTTGACCTTGTAAGGTATTCATTTGCAGAATACACGCCATTCAGGTTTTCCCCTGGTATTCCCATAAAATACGGAAGACCCGCACCGGTAGATATGAATACGGCTTTAAAACCATCTTTAAACAGATCATCCAATGTGAGTATCTTTCCCATTACCATATTTACCTTAAGATCAACATCCATAGACTTCAGATAGTCTATCTCCTTTTGAACTATATCTTTAGGCAGCCTGAATTCAGGAATACCGTACACAAGGACTCCTCCCGCTTTATGGAGGGCTTCAAATATTGTCACCTTAAAACCCATCTTTGAAAGCTCAGCTGCACATGTCAGTCCTGCAGGTCCGGATCCTATTACAGCCACGGGTTCCCTCGTGCATTCATGGGTTCCATCTAAAAAAACACATTCCTTGCCTTCATCAGCAAGCCTTTTAAGCTCACGGTCGGCAACATACCGTTCAAGACGCCCAATAGCTACTGGTTCATCCTTTATTCCCAGGATACATTCTTTTTCACACTGATCTTCCTGGGGACAGACTCTTCCACATATGGCTGGCAGAGTATTTTTCTCCCTGATCTTTGCCAGTGATTCCTCAAACTTTTTCTCCTCTATGAGTTTTATGAATTCCTTTATATCTATTTCAACCGGACAGCCCTTTATGCATTTTGGCTTCTTACATTGAAGACACCTGGATGCCTCAAGGAGAGCATCCTCTTCTGTATACCCCAGCGATACTTCCTTGAAATTCCTTGCCCTTACTTTTGGATCCTGCTCAGGGATAGGTGTTCTTGGTATTTTAATCTTTTTTTTATCAGAAACAGTCTTTTTTGCCATTGCCTGCCTTCCTAAAAAAATTTATTTATATAGAAGGATAATCCTTAAAATATTTATCCCCTCGCATAATGATTACTTCCTGCATTTACATTCTTCTTTCTAAAGATCATAACAGACACCATCGTCGCCACAATATATCCTTTGCTTGAATATCACAACTTCAAAGTCTACTTCTTCTGCATCGAATTCAGGTCAATCAACTCAAACGAACTT
>CAYRTF010000054.1:0-6787 GCA_964427165.1 uncultured Actinomycetota bacterium
ATAAAGCGACATCCATCTCTTATCAACCGGGTGGGCTACCCTGTCTTCGGCCCACCATATCTGGGGATAGCGGAAATCCTTTATGATATCCGGAAGTTCATCTTCCTCAAATTCCTTATTTGTATATACAGCCAGTGGCGCTGTCTGGAAAGGATTGGTGGCATCGGAACTAGTCATAAGTGTCCCTTCGGTTCCCCAGATCCCCACGGACTGGCTGGTTACAGGGGAAAACCGGTTGACAGTAACGCAGCTGGTAACACCGCTCTTATGTTCCATCAATATCCATACCGTATCATCCATGGGAGTGTAGCTTTCCTTAAATACCATGCGCTTGGCAATACCTACCACTCTTTTGACTTCACTTCCCATAAGCCAGGTTGTAAGATCGATAGCATGAGCTCCAACGTCGATTATGGCTGCAGCACCAGCAAGCTCAGGCCTTATCCTGAAATCAGTCTTTGCTACCTGGTCATGGTAAAAGAAATAATGCTGGTAGTGTGATGCATAACCCATTACCGGTTTTCCTATATACTCATCCTCGATCAGCTGCTTGGCATATTCGTTCTGCAGCCAGAACCTGCGGTCGCACCCTACGGTTAACTTCTTACCACTCTTCTTAAAGGCTTCCACAATATCCCAGGCCTGTTTGTTGGTGACGGCAACAGGCTTTTCCAACAATAAGTGTACCCCGGCTTCTGCTGCATCCAGAGCCTGCCTGTGATGAAGGGCATTTGGTGTAGCTATGACCACAGCATCAAGATCTGCCTTTTCCAGCATATCTTCATGAGAAGTAAAATAGTCTTTTACCTTCCATTTGCCTGCAGTCTCTTTTACTCTTTCCTCATCGGAATCACAGACTGCAGCAAGTTCCGTTTCCGGATATTTCTCGATAGAAGGGAAATGAGCAATTTCCGCAATGCTTCCGCATCCTATCATACCCACTTTTATACTCTCCACAATATTTTCCTTTCTTTAGGTCACTAGACTATTAATCAAAAACCTCATGCATCTTTTCACTGTAATATCTGACATTATCCCACTCGGTATCGGGGGTAATATGATGGTCGGGAAACGGTATATATCCTCCTAATCCAACAAGGGATTTTAATCTTTCGATCTCTTTATCTATGGATTTCCGGTCCCGGGTAAGGACTTCCTTTCTCATACCTCCAACACCCCGGATTTGCCTGCCGTATTTTCGGCGCATCTCTTTTATAGAACCGCCCCATGTACCGACTTCTATGGGAAACATAATATTTATACCATTTTCTATCCAGGTGGGGATCAATGAATCAATTACTCCGTCTGAATCAACAAAAGCAAGGTCGATTCCATATTTTCTTACCAAATCGGTTATCCTTCTATACTGTGGTCCTGCCAGTTCTTTAAATAATTTCGGGGACACCAGGGGTCCACTCTTACAGGCCAGGTCTTCCCAAAAATAGATAAGGTCAAATTTAGCTCCATTTTCCAGGACTGCTTTCACTGTCTGGTAACTCATCTCTGAAACAGCTTCTACCATATCATTTAATAATACTGGGTCATCCATGGTAAGGAATGAAAAATTCTCCAGCCCCAGCCAGTTCCTTATCTCTCCCATAATACTGCCGGCATAGAGAATATAATGGAAATCCCTGTCATCTTTTTGAAGCAATTCCATCCCTCCATCACTATAGAGTACCATTTCACCATTGCTCTTACGTACAAAAGATTTGTCTAATATATCACTTGAAAACTGAAGCCTTGGCCTATAGTATTTTTCCCAGCTTTTTCTGTCTTTTAATGTATATCCTACTTCTGCAGGTATACCTGTTGCTCCTGGGCTCTCCAGGACAATGACACCTTCTTCGTTTTGTATATATTTCTGGCCGGTAGGTAACTTTTTTATGACTTTTCTTTCAAAGGGCGGTTCCAGGATCCGCCAGCTGCCGGTAGGATACAGTGGAAGGGAGCTGCCGGGGTAGAAGACATGATTCCAATTAAAGTCAAAACCGAGCTTTTTTCCGATTTCAGTATCATGGATATTTCCATTAAATGTCCAGCCCTTGGCCTGTTCTTTAGTTATATGCCCTTCCAGAGCCCATTTATGTAAAGTTTCCCTCCAGAATCCGAACCGGACTACAGGCATCCTGTCATAGTCCTCATAATTAAGTATAGCCTTTACCCGCTGACGGTTATTCATTCTTTTTTACTCCGTATTAAAATTATTTATTTAAAACTTCTTTTACGATCTTCACTATTCCTTCTACCTGGGGAATGCTAGCCTGCTCTAATGTATAATTGAAGGGAATAGGAGTATTGAGGCCAGCTATTATCTCTACCGGCGCATCCAGATAGTCAAAAGCTTCTTTGCTTACCCGGGCGCAGATGTCTGATGCAACCGAACCTCTTTCACAGGCTTCGGTAAGGATTATGAGGTGGTTTGTTTTTTCAACTGACACCACAATCTTTTCAATATCCAGGGGCACCAGGGTCCTTAAATCTATGACTTCACAATCGATACCAACTTCCGCCAGCTTTTCGGAAGCAGCAAGTGCCTTATGGACCATCTGGGAGTAGGTCACTATGGTTATATCTTTTCCCTCCTTCTTTAGCTCTGCCAAGCCAAAGGGTATGGTGTATTCTTCGTCCGGCACTGGGCCTTTTAATAGGTACATCATCTTGTGCTCTATAAATATTACAGGATTATCATCCCTGATGGCCGTCTTTAAGAGCCCCTTTACATCATAGGGGGTTGAAGGGGCGACTACCTTAAGCCCCGGAATATGATAAAACCAGGCTTCCAGGCACTGGGAATGCTGGGCAGCTACGCCATTGCCTGAACCTCCCTGGGTCCTTATGACCATGGGAACATTTAACTGGTCTCCCGTCATATATTTTATCTTTGCCGCCTGGTTTACTATCTGGTCCATGGCAAGTGCAGTAAAATCTACATACATTATCTCCACTACCGGCCTATAGCCTGTAAGGGCAGAACCAACACCGGCGCCGGTTATGGTTGCTTCAGATATGGGGGTATTTATCACCCTTTTCCGGCCAAATCTGCCAAGCAAGCCTTTATAGGTACGGAATATATTACCGTAAACACCTATATCTTCCCCGATAAGAAAGACCTTCGGGTCTCTTTCCATTTCCTCTATTACAGCTTCCCTTATGGCTTCCCTGTATTCTATTTGCCTCATCTTAAATCTTTCCCAGGACTAAATATTTTTAACTTCTTCCAGGAACTTTTCCAAATCCGGTTCCCGGCTCTCCATGGCAAATACGACAGCTTTTTCCACTTCTTGCCTAATACTATCTTGTATTTTATCAATCTCGTCTTTATCCATGACCTTTTCGGCCAGTATCTTTTCTTTAAAATTCTTTACAGGATCTTTTTTATTTTTGTAATAATTCTCTTCCTTCTTATCCCTATATTCTGCCGGGTCATTGGGATGATGCCCATAAAAGCGGTAGGTTTTAGCCTCAATAAGAGTTGGGCCCTTACCCCTCCTGGCATTTTCAACAGCATCAGTTACAGCATCATACACCTGCACAACATCGCTTCCGTCTACGGTTAAACCGGGCATATCATACGCACTGCTTCTTTTTGAAATATCCTTGCATGCTACCGAATCATCGGAGCACATGGATATAGCATACCTGTTATTCTCACAGATAAATACTACAGGAAGGCCAAATATTGCTGCCATATTAAGGGATTCATGGAACACTCCATTATTTGAGGCCCCATCACCAAAAAAACTTGCTACTACCTTTCCGTCATTATCCATCTTGCAGGAAAACCCTGCCCCGACAGCTATGGGAAGACCTGCAGCCACTATGCCATTGGCCCCAAGCATACCCAGCTCTGTATCAGCTATATGCATGGATCCGCCCCTGCCCTTACAGTAACCTGTCTCTTTTGCAAAGAGTTCAGCCATCATCTTTTTTATATCTGCTCCCTTGGCAATACAGTGTCCATGGCCCCGGTGGGTAGATACTATATAGTCATTTTTCTTAAGGGCAGAACATGCACCCACAGCTACCGCTTCCTCGCCGATATATGGATGAAGGTATCCCAGTATCTTTGCCTTCTGGAAAAGCTCTATGGTCTTTTCTTCAAATAAGCGTATCTTTATCAGCTTCTCCAATAAATTCTTTTTAAATTCCTTTGACAACTTCTTCATTGGATTCTTCCGGTATGTTTCGTATAGGGTTTTAAATAACTTTTAATTATCTTCCTCAAAATACCTCTCGGTTATCACCTTATCTTCGGTAAAGAAGTTTATGACTGCTTTCCCCTGGGCCTTGATATCGGCATACTGGGATTCCTTCATACCCCCGAAGGGTAGATATGCAACCGGAGCCGGTATGCCTATATTTACACCTATCATGCCTGCCTGGGTCTCAAGCTTAAACTTGCGGGCCCAGTAGCCATTCTGGGTATATATGGAAGCACCATTACCGTACGGGTGGTCATTTATTATACTTATGGCCTCGTCTAAAGTTTCTGCTTTAAGTATTACAACTACCGGTCCGAATATCTCTGTTTCATGTATCTTCATGCCAGGTTTTACATCTGTAAATACAGTAGGGCCAATAAAGTAGCCCTTCTCTGAGCCTTCTACCACTATGTCCCTTCCATCAAGTGCCAGAGTGGCCACTTCTTCTATACCGGCCTCTATCATAGATAGGATAAACTCCTTTGCCTTTTTAGATATTACCGGGCCCATTACCAGGGACTGGTCCGCTACTTTGGGGTCAAGGGGGTCTGCTACTATAATATTTTTGGAATCCTCCACAAACTTTTCACATAATGTGTCATACATGTCCCCCACCCCTATTATGGCTGAAGATGCCATACATCTCTGGCCAGCGCAGCCATAGCAGGAAGTGGTCATATTACGTATTACCATATCAAGCTTGGCATCGGGCATGGCTACCAGGTGGTTCTTGGCGCTACCCATGGCCTGGAACCTCTTATTGGTCTCAGCACATCTTTTAGCCACTATTTTGCATGTGGGAGTGGAGCCTACCAGGGACACACCTTTTACCCTGGGGCTATCCATGAAGGCATTGGCTACCGTCTTATCGCCGTTTACCAGGTTAAATACACCTGGGGGGAAGCCGGCTCTGTCAATATACTTTGTTATCTCCTGCATGGTCATGGGTACCTGCTTGGATGCCTTTACTATATAGGTATTTCCAGTAGCCAATGCATAGGGGAGAAACCAGAATGGAACCATTCCGGGAAAGTTAAAGGGGGCAATCATAGTAAATACTCCCAGGGGAAGTCTTATCACCTCGCCGTCTATGCCATAAGAGCTTCCTATTATCTTGTCTGACTGCTGGAGTACCGGCATGCCGCAGGCTACCTCGATATTTTCATATATCCTTTTAAATTCGGCGGCAGCATCGGGTATGGATTTACCCATCTCAGCTACAAGTATCCGGGAGAGTTTTTCTTCATTTTGCCTTAATAGATCATTTAGTTTAAAAAGAGGCCTTACCCTCCTGGCTACCGGGGTGCCGGACCAGCCGGGAAAAGCCTCATATGCAGCATCTATGGCCCGGTTTGTCTCTTCTGTAGTGGATAGAGGTACCTTTACAAGTATCTCTGTTGTGGTGGGGTTCTCAACATCCAGATAGCCTGAGTTTTGGGGATCTACCCATTTACCGTTAATATAGTTTTTAAGTTTTTCTATCGCCAATATTTCTCCAGACCTTATTTCGAATCTTTAATAATAGCTTCTGCGGAATCTACGATATCTTTTGTGGTCAGATGGTATTTTTTAAATAAACTTTTAAGTTCACCTGATTCGCCATACCTATCCAGGATTCCTACCATTCTTACTTGCACGGGATATTTTTGAGTTATAGCTTCCAGGACTGCACTCCCCATTCCTCCCACAATACTGTGGTTTTCAGCAGTAACAGCCTTGCCTGTTTTCTTAAGTGAATTTGTAACAGTATCTATATCGATAGGCTTTATGCAGCTCAAGTTTATGACTTCTGCACTGATTCCTTTCCCCAGAAGATTGTCAGCTGCTTCCATGGCCCTGGAGACCATAAGTCCGCAGGCAATAATGGTTACATCGTTACCTCTGGTAAGTACAGGAGATTTGCCTATCTGGAATCTATAATCTTCTTTATTAAATATTTTCTCATATTCGGGAAGATCCCCCCTTATCATCCTTATATATACAGGACCTTTAATATCAGCTGCTTCTTTAATTACCTGCTTTAGTTCCAGCTGATCTGCAGCTTCGATCACGGTGAAATTTGGCATGGAGCGCATCAGGGAGATATCATTAATAGACTGGTGCGTAGCTCCCGTATTCGGTGTAGTAAGTCCAGCATAACAGCCTATTAGCTTTATATTGGCTCTGCCATAACCAGCCTGTATAAAGATCTGGTCACATGCCCTCCTGGTAAGGAAGGCTGAGAAAAGAGGTATGAATGGTATATAGCCATTCCGAGAAACTCCAAAGGCAAAACTCACCGCAGACTGTTCAGCAACCCCTACAGTAATATACCTTTCTGTAAAAGCTTCCTTGAATCCGAAGATATTTGTGGCAGTACCTGTCTCAGCATCGATTACTACTACCCTATTATTCTCTTTCCCTAATTCTATTAGGGTCTCGTCGAGAGTAGTGCGCATGCCTTTTAACTTAACACCATAAACTGTTTTCTCACTCATCTTCCAGCTCCTCCAGGCATTGTTTGTAAAGCGGTTTATCAAGATGTCCAGCATGCCAGTTCACAGCATCATTTTCCATAAACTTAATGCACTTGCCCTTTACGG
>CAYRTF010000054.1:6797-8700 GCA_964427165.1 uncultured Actinomycetota bacterium
GTCTCATATCGCCTTGCTTTTTCAATAGCTTCTCTGAGAGCTTCTATGTCATGCCCATCGACTCTCTGGGTATGCCAGCCAAAACTTTCCCATTTTACCTCAAAGGGCTCCAGATCCATGACATCATAAGTGGATGCAGATATGATATATTTGTTGTAGTCGACAATAGCTACAAGGTTATCCAGCTTAAGCTGGGAAGCCAGCATTATTCCTTCCCATGTCTGTCCTTCAGTGCACTCACCATCTCCCAGCAGGATATAGATATGGTTTAAGGGTTTCCCTTTACCTTTTTTCAGCCTGCCAGACCAAGCAAAGCCACAGCCATTACATAGCCCCATTCCCAGGGAACCTGTGGGGGCTTCTATACCGGGGAGCTCCATATTGGCATGTTCCTGCAGCCTTCCGCCTACCCGGTTAAACTCATTCCAAAGTACATCCCTGGGGAAATAACCCCTCCAAGCCATAGCAGAATACTGCAGTCCTGAACAATGACCCTTAGACATTATAAATATGTCTCTTTCTTCCCAACCGGGATTTTTAGGATCCAATTTCAGGATACTTCCATATAATACTGCCATTATTTCAGCAGAGGAAAGCTCTCCCCCGATGTGGCTCGATCCTGTACCGGAATAAAATGTAAGCTCGACTACATCCCGCCTCAGCTGTAATGCCAGGTCCTTCAGGTCATCAAGGAACATGTCCTTCTTATATGAGCTGATTACCGGCAAACTGCTTTTGTTTTTATACTGCAATCTTTTATCTCCATCCACCTATCAGTTATCTATTCAAGGGGTGATTGCAAAGTAAATTGAATCATCCCTGAATAGCTGTTTCCTATTTAATGACCTTCCTGGCTATATCGTTAAACTCATCGAGTGAGATGGTATGTTTTCCAGGCAGGATCTTACGAACTTCATCCAGTATCTTCTCGACATCCTTATCAGTAAACTTAAGTCCTATTTTCTTTAGCTGTGCCCTGGCAGCCTCTCCATGAAGAGTGGTATCACCAAAGACTACCTGCCTGTTGTGCCCAACAAGCTCGGCACGGAATCCTTCCATTGCTTCCCAGATGCCGCTTATTATGCAATATGCATGCAGCTCAGACTCATGCAGGAATGCATTAGAGCCGACAACTGCCTTATGGGGCTGGCATTTAAATCCGGTAATATCTTCCACAAATTTGCAGAGGCTATATAATTTACCCAGTTCTACACCAGTATCCACACCATAGAAGCATTCCAGGGCTACCACAACCTCTTCCATAGAGGTTATTCCTGCCTTATCCCCCATTCCGTTTATTATAAGGTCTGCAGACATGGCACCGCCCTCAACAGCTGCAAGGGTATTGGCAACAGATAAACCGAAATCATTGTGAGCATGCCACATTATGGGTACATCAAGAAGTTTGTTGAGCTTTGTCATAAAATACCTTATTGCCGGTGGGTTGGCATAGCCGTCTTCAGCAATGCATAGCCTGTCAATTCCTGCCCTCTCCACTGCAGGCAATAATGACTCTATGAAATCCCAGCTGGCTCTCATACCGTCACTATGCATGAAAGAAACCTTTAGCCCCTGGCTGAGTCCATATTCAATGACTTCCACTACCCTGGGTATTATTTCTTCTTTTGAACATCCTATCTCCGCGATCTGCTCGTCAGTTCCGTGGTTTACTATGGGATGGTTCCAAGGTTCTATCCTGTCTACACCGGCTTCCAGTGTCCTGTCTATCTGTTCTTTCCAATCAGCTGACCATGATTTTATGATTCCTGAAGTCACAAAATCAGGTATTTCCTTTTTTATCATACTGGCTGCTTCTGCATGCTCTTTTACTGTACCTACGAAGCCTACATCGATCTCTGTAATGCCTATGTCCCAGGCCTTCTTTGCTATTTCCAGCTTATCA
>CAYRTF010000055.1:0-8607 GCA_964427165.1 uncultured Actinomycetota bacterium
GCCATAAAGGACAGGATAGCCTTTCCTCTGGATATATTTACCGGAAAGAAGCTTAAAAGTCTTTTAAGCGACAATACAAGAGCAGCAAACCCGCTGCTGATACCGGTCTATTTGTCTGTCTTTTTATTCTTTATGCTTGCTGCCGTGTTTTATTTCATGTTCCATACAATTTTTAAAAGCCGGGATATGAATACTGGTACTATAATAAAAAAAGCATCATTTATATTTATCCTGATAATACTTCTGGTTTTTTCGGCAAATTTTATATATACAGAGATCATAACTGCAAAGAGTTACTGGAATTCTTATAAGAGCTACATACTATCAGGCGAGCTCGACCAGACATATATGGGCTTTTATGGTTTTGAAAAATTCATCCGGTGGGTAGACGGCATCATCCCGCCGGGAGAGAATATTATCGTCTATGTGAGAGGCGAACCGGTATATATAATGTCAGAGATGGCCTATAACCTTTATCCAAGGGATATAAAGTTTATAAATATAAGCGGGAAGGCCCTTGAAGAGATAAACGCAGAGATAGAGAGCATAGACGATGCCTATAAAGATACATACGATTACCTGATAGCTCTCTCAGAAGATGATACCACTTCTGCTTTCCGGTTTGAGCTTATCGCAAGATACAGGACCACAGGTGGATTTATATACAGAGTCAGATGACCCCGTGTATCATTAATTCGAACCTTTACCGGTAAGCACTATCTTTACTGTCTTCAGCAGTATCGGGATATCAATAAACAGCGAGGAGTCAAAAACATACTGGTGATCAAATTCAGCCTTTTCTTCTATGGAAAGGTCGTCTCTTCCCCTTACTATCGAAAGGCTTGTAAGCCCCGGACGCATGACGTCTGATCCAGTCTCTTTCCTTATCTTTATCTGTCCATGCTGACCCAGATGGGATGGTCTTGGACCAACTACACTCATATCACCTTTAAGGACATTAAAAAGCTGTGGAAGCTCATCTATGCTGAACCTTCTTAAGAATGCCCCGAAACGGGTGTACATCTTGCTGTGGTCCTCCACTTTCTCTGCCGGCATATCAGGGACGCCTTCCTTCATCGACCTGAATTTATACATTGTAAAAAGCTTGCTGTCCCTCCCCATCCTTTTCTGCTTGAATATGACCCTTCCGGGAGAATCTATCTTTATGATGATGGGGACAATGATCCAGAGGGGTATAAGAATTATTATGATCAGCGCCGAGAATATGACATCAAACCATCTTTTGACAATTACACGGATCATGAATGGAACCACATTTCCTTCTCGTCAAAATCAGGGATCAATTTCTTCAGGTCCTTAAAAAGGTTGCTGTAGTCATGCAATTGCATTCCCTTTTCAATATTGAAAAGTAGATTATTCATATCATCAATGGTTTTTTTTCTTTTCCCTTTTTTTTCTTTAATCTTATATATATATTCAAAGGTGCTCTCTATTAGCTCTTCATTATCAGAAGCCAGCTCCTCATATAATTTTTCTCCCTCTCTTGGTCCTGTATATACTATCTCTATATCTTTATCAGGAGTCATTCCATAAAGCGTTATCATATTCCTTGCAAGCTCAAGTATATTTATAGGCTCTCCCATATTCAGGACAAATACCTCCCCTCCATCCCCCATTACAGAGGTCTGGATGGCAAGCTGAGCCGCTTCCGCGATGGTCATTATATATCTGGACATATCAGGGTGTGTCACGCTTACGGGCCCCCCTGATTTTATCTGCTCCTTAAAGATATTTATTACACTTCCATTGCTCTCTAAGACATTTCCGAACCTTACTATCATAAATTTAGTGCCCTTGCTGCCGTTTATGGTCTTAAGATAATTCTCAGCAAGAAGCTTTGATACCCCCATTATATTCTTTGGCTTTACAGCCTTATCGCTTGAAAGCAGCACAAAACGCTTTACCCTGTGCTCCATCGCAACTTTTGCAATAGCCTTGGTCCCCATAAAATTATTCTGGATGGCAGCTTCTGGATTTAGCTGCATGAGCGGCACATGCTTGTATGCCGCAGCGTGAAACACTACTTCCGGCTTGTATCTTTTAAATACGGACCTCATCACCTGCTTGTCCTTTATATTGGCTACTATGGGTATGGCCGCTGCATAGCCATATTTATTATTAAGCTCATTTTCTATATAGAAAAGATTATTCTCCGAATGATCGACCATTATTAGCTTTGAAGGTTCAAACCTTAAAAGCTGCCTGCATATCTCGGAACCTATGGAACCGCCAGCTCCGGTTACCAGTATGACCCTGTCCCTAAACTGAGACATGGCCTCATCTGTCTTTGTCTTTACTGTCTCGCGTCCGAGTATATCCTCAATATCTATATCCCTTACCTGGTAAAGATGTGTCTTTCCATCGATCACTTCATACAGTGTAGGAAGGGTCCTGGCATTTACCCCTGCTTCTTTGGCCCTTATAGCCACTTCCTTTCTAAGCTTTCCTGAAGCCGAAGGAATCGCAATAAGCACCTCATCCGCCCCGGACCTTTTTATATGCTCCTCCATGGAAGAGATGGTCCCAAGCACCTTTATGCCGTGTATCCTGTTTCTGAGCTTGGAATGGTCATCATCGAGAAATCCCACCGGTTCGTACCCGCTATTCCTCTGCCTTGCCATCTCCCTTACTATCATCTCACCGGCATCGCCCGCTCCTACTATAAGCACTCTCTTCTTTCTTGTTTTGGGATTGCCGAATCTCATCTCATTAAAGAACCTTACTGAAAACCTGGATAAGGTTACAAGGATAAGCGATAATAGAAAATCTATTATAAATACGCTTCTGGGGAAAAACGGAAAGGTAAAGCTGATATTTAAGCCGCGTAAGTTTATAGGATGACTTAATAAGTAAAAAAGACCTATAAGTATGGCTGATGCCATAAGAAGTGAACCCAGTATGGCAATCATATCCTTAAGCGATGCATATTTCCATACTCTCCTGTAAAGGCCAAACACCCAGAACATTACAAGCTTAAATATTATCACCAGGATGGCATACCAGATAATATAGTTCCCATACTGTGAAAAGAGATCCTCATTTCCTATGAGCTGAACCTGGCCCCTCAGATAGAATGCGATTATAAATGAGGCAAAAACTATCAGTGCATCAAATATTATCTGCAGTATTATTTTTAAAGTCGATTTCTTATTCATATTAAATATTATAATATAGAAAGTACCGCCAAATTAAAAGGTCTCTCTATTCCAGGTAATCCTTATAATCCTTTCCCAGTATAAGCACAAGGTCGGCCTTACTTTTGTAATGGGCCCATTCGCTATTATATTCATAAATTTCAGCATTTTCAAAGATTATTTTTAGCTGGTCCGCTGCTTCTTCCTGTCCATCATTATATATGATGACCGTCTCCTCAAAACCATAGTTTTTGGCATTGGCAAGGGAATGTATTTTAAATCCCAGAACGGAAAGGGCGTCTTTTGCCTCTCCTCCTGCTCCTGCTATCCCATTTCCATTAAATATCTGGACAGAAGTGACCTTTACTATGGACATATCAAGTGTGCGGCCCACATCAATATTTATCTCAAGCGGTATCACACCCTGCTCGGAAAACCATGTAACTCCCTCGTGGACCATATCATATTGAAGTATATACCTGCCTGGCTCCTCAGGAGCTTCTATTATGATACTGATAATTGCTTCCTGTTCGTGCTCAATATCCTCTTCCAGGAGTCCCCTGTTTCCGTCCCATAGGACCACCTCGCCTGTATCCCTGTTTATCCAGTGTGTACCAAGATTCGTCCTCCGGCTTCCCTCGCTCTCCCAGAAGCTCATACTGGTATTTTTAACTTCTACCTCCACCTCAAATTCCTGTCCCGGATCAAGATAATTAGGAGTATTTCCTCCCTCATCATACTGTGCCGAATAGCTAACCCCTACAGATACGAATTTCTCCAGTGGAGGTACGCCCTGATATGAGAACCAGGTCACTTCCTCATGGACAAGATCTATCTGCAGTATATAATCGCCGGACCCGGGAGGAGCCACTATTTTAAGATCGAATTCCACTTCCTGGCCTACATCGACCCCGTCATATGAGATTATGCTTCTCTCACCATCAAAGACCACTATCTCCTTTGTATTGAAGTCTATCCAGTGATAGCCAAGATAGATCGGATTACCGCCATTCTTGTTCCATGTCAGCGTTCCTGTATTCTTCACTTTTATCTTAAATTTATATTCTGTATTTTCTGTCATGGAATCACTTATAGTGCTGATTTCCGTATATTCCGCATTATATCTGCTGGCAGCCTCTCCTGCGAGTATTCTCCCCCACATGGCCCTTGCCTCTTCCTGATCGGGTATCTGCACGCTTATGGTATTATCCTCTATCCAGTCCGAGTGCGTGGGTATTATACTGGTCCCAAAGCTTTCTGGTGTAAAGGAAAGAGCTGCCTTTGAATACCTGAGTATGGTAAACACCTCAAGATCCGTTCTTGTGTTTTCAATAAGGATATTGAAATAATGCGGTATATTGGAAAGATACTGCACATTAAGCTTTTGGGCTATGAGTTCTTTAAAAAGGTTCTGCTGTCGTTGTATCCTGCCGATATCTCCAAGCTCGGTGGACCTGCTCCTGGTATATGCAAGCGCCTGCTCTCCCGTCAGGTGATGATCACCGGGTGAAAGGTTCGCCCCGCTCTTTGGGTCCACAAGCGGCCGGTCTATGGTTATGTCCACTCCGCCCATTGCATCCACAAGGTCCACAAAGCCCTGGAAATCCAGCGTCACATAATGGTTTATCTCGGCCCCGATAAAATCCTGTATCGTTTTTATCATCAATTCTTCCCCGCCATAGGAATAAGCGGCATTTATCTTGTCCTCTCCATGTCCAGGTATGTCCACAAGGGTATCTCTCAGTATTGAAAGCAAGCTTCCGGCTTCATTTTTCGGATCGAGATAAAGGAGCATTATAGTATCCGCCCTTCCTCTCTCACTTTCTGTATCACGGCTATCCCTGCCCAGTATAAGGATAGTGACCGGCTCTTCCGGAGATTCGATAGGAGCAAGTATGTTCTCAACCTCAGCAGTATTTAAGGAATTTATGGTATTATTGATCGAATTAAGATATAAGAAAAAGCCTCCTGCTCCAGCTGCGCTTATAAATATTATTACAGAAAATACGATGATGAGTATGCGCCCATAGCGTGGAAGTCTTTTAAACCTACATTTTTTAACTTCAGCAGCATCCTTCTTCTTGGAGGTACTGCTCTTCTTTTCTTTATTCATATAAATATTTAAGCCCCTGATATTAAGAGCCTCTTTTTCTCTCTTGAACACCGGGACAATATAACCATTAAAAATAAGGGTAATTAATCCTTTATAAAAAAAGATAATCGACCCTTTAAAAAGTAAGGGATATTATAACAAATATATCAATATAGAAAAATAAGGTATTTTAGTACTAAAAGGCACTTACTTTGCTGCCCTTATGTCAGCTCCAAGCACTTTTAGCTTTTTTAAAAAATCTGAGTATCCCCTCTGGATATGGAATATATCGCTTACTTCAGTGGTTCCCTCTGCTGTAAGCCCCGCAAGCACCACGGCTGCTCCGGCCCGGAGATCAAATGCCCTTACAGGCGCCCCTGACAGTCCCTCTACTCCATTTATGACCGCATGATGGCCGTCTATCTTTATATTCGCCCCCATCCTCTTAAGCTCATCAGCATACATGAACCTGTTCTCAAATACATTTTCGGTTACTACTGATACTCCCTGTGAGACTGAAAGAAGCACAGTGATGATCGGTTGAAGATCAGTCTGGAATCCTGGATACGGAAGGGTGCTGATATTAGTAGCTTTATACTTCTCAGGTAATGCACTTACCTTTACGGTATTTTCACTGATGACTTCAATATTTACACCTATCTCCTTTAACTTTTGGAAAAAGAGTTCAAGATCGCCCTTCCTGCAATTTTCTATTGTTACTTCACGGCCGCACAATCCGGCAGCGGCCATATATGTCCCAGCTTCAATGCTGTCAGGCATTACTTCATATTCTGTTCCCGAAAGTTCCCGGACCCCGTCTATAGTTATAGTGTCTGTCCCGGTTCCGGATATTCCGGCACCCATCTGTACCAGGAAGTTTGCCAGATCCCCTATTTCCGGTTCAAGAGCAGCATTATTTATAATGGTCCTTCCTCTTGCAAGGACTGCTGCCATCATAATGTTTTCAGTAGCTCCCCTTGACGGAAAATCAAGATCTATTGTCGCACCTGTCAGTTTCCCGCGGCCCCTGGTCCCGTTTATGCTGCAGTCTATATACCCGTGCTCGACTGAATATTTGGCTCCCATATTCTCAAAACCTTTGAGGTGGAGGTCTATCTGGCGCGAACCGATATTGCACCCGCCCGGAATAGCGATCTTTACCTGGCCGAATTTCGCCAGCAGCGGTCCGGCAACAAGGATCGAGGCCCTCATCTTCCTTACAAGCTCATACGGCGCCTCGAGGCATTTTATTCTGGAAGGATCCACTTCGATTGATTTTTTACTTCTATTTACCCTTACCCTTACGCCAAGCACCTTCAGCACCTCTACCATTGTCATTACATCGTCTATTATGGGGACATTGGCAAGCATGGTCCTGGTATCTGCCAGCAGGGACGCGGCAAGCAGCTTCAGTGCAGAATTTTTTGCCCCGTCAATTGTGACTTTTCCGGAAAGTGTCTTTCCGCCATTTATGATAAATCTTGCCATAATAAACCTTTTAAATTGCTAATATAATCAAGTAAGTCTACCCAGATCCTTATATAAAAGGGAAGTCAGTATTCCTTAAAAAATAAGGGTAATTATAACAAATATGAATAAATTAAAAAAATGACGTAAAATATATACCTTTTAAGATTTTAATTAAAAATATGTACAGTATTCATTAAATATTGTATTCCATAATCTCGTACTTACTTATTCAGGCTCTTGGCTTAATTATAAATTCTATACTGTCCGATATTTCCTGTACTCTTTGGAGACTTAGGGTACCGATCTTTTCACCAATGTCCTTTTTATCAACTCTATAGACCTGCGAAATATTTGTAGCACTCTGTTGCGGAAGATCTGACTCTTCTGGGAACAATAAGGTATTCCCTGGTGATTTAGTTCTTCTTGAAATACTGTTTCAAGCTCTTTTACCTTTCCGGCGTGATCACAGTATCTCCTTTGTCTGTGCGCCATCCCGTGAATTAAGCCTCTCTATCGCGAGTTTTAAATGTTCGATCAACTTAGTGATCGCAGATGAGTAGTTATTTTTTATGCGATTAAAGACTTTTTTTGAGGTCTCTTTATCATAAATATGAGAAGTACTGTTCCTATCTTCCATCATGTCAAGAAATATCTTCTCATCATTAAATAGACCTATCCTGAAAGCCTCTACAAAGCTATCCCGCGGAGTTTTTGCTATTATGCCCTGATACTCAAGATAGATCTTTAAAGCTTTCCATAAAAGTTCAAATGTAAATTCAAATCTCTGGATAACACCGTCTTTGCCCAGCTCATCTTTTGCCTGCCCTATGCCTTCTTCCAGTCTTTTATGGGCATCTATTAATTTCTTTAAGGAATACTCAAGCACATCTTTCATATAGTATTTTTCCTTTTTTTAAAACTATGTCTTTAAATTCTTTATCAACAGATCCCAAAAATATTATATCCACTTTATGCAGGCCCGAGATTTCTTCCAGTTTTTCCCTTAGCTCTCTCATTTTTCTCACACTGATCTTTTTACCGTCCAATGCAATATCAAAATCCGAACCCGGGCTATGTTTCCCCTCAGCTCTGGAACCAAAAAGAAGTATCAGGCCAGGCTCTATATCCTCCCTTAATAGGGACACTACATCATCAATAATGCTTTCTTCTCTTTTTTTATACTTTATTGCCTTCATAAAATCCTTACCTGATGCAATAAGCTCTAATCACCCAGCCCAATGGGTTATTTCACAGATATTATAGCAAATATGAATAAATTAAAAAAAAAATAAAATATTACCCGGCGACTTATTCCTTCTTAAAATACTGTACTAATAAGACCTCTGGGATCAGGGGTCTTATTGTTTTCATTGACAGGAAATGAGCAATTCATAGGGAATTCTGACTTACACTATTAAGAGGTTGACAAAGTGATGGCTCAGAGGTGATTTGAAATTATAACTTTGAGAGCTTTGCAGCTTAATTCTTCAGGTACTTTAGCTGAGCCACTGCTTCGGCGACTTTTCTGGTGTCTTTGGTAAGTTCCTGGACGATCTCGTATTTTTCTTTTAGTTTCCGGACTATCTGCTCCCGCTCTTCAAAGGTGGTCTCCACGATCTTTTCGGACAATATATTGGCCTTATTAAACAAGAACTCGATATAACCTCTCTGGATCCCAAAATATCTGGGGCCCTCTTCTGTGCCCAGCTTTACTATCCCCACAGCCAGCTGAGCTATAATAGGAACATGGCCCGGAAGTATCCCGAGCGACCCGCTTTCCGCCGGCACTATTATTGAACCCGCCGGTCCTTCGAATATTTTTTCTTCCGGTGTTACAAGGCTTACCTGCATCTTTTTGTCTGCCATATTTTAACCCCTGTTGATATGATC
>CAYRTF010000056.1:0-1702 GCA_964427165.1 uncultured Actinomycetota bacterium
ATGCCACAGTGCTTTTTCCTGATGATATTCTTCCGGTTAATCCTATAATTATTATGGTTTACTCCTTGTAAAATGATAATAATACCGGTTCACCATTTTTTATAATGACCTGAGTGATGAATTTTAATGCCGGACAGGGCAAATAGACACATCTAATAATTTGGATTCATGAAACTATTATTACTTAAGAGCCTTTTCAACCCTGATAGTTTAGACACTGTAAATCATATTTAATTATTTATGTCTAATTTAAAAAAACAGTGATGTCTATTAATCCAGGTTAGCTTCGTCCTTGAGTTCTTTCAAGATCTCTTTTAGCTGTTTTTCTTTTTCCTGTTCCTTTTCGGAATCATCTTTTTTTGCTTCTTCGGCATTGTCAGGAGTTCTACTGATGTCTTTATTTATATCTTCTGATGGAGCATCGGCAATTTTTTCTTCTGACGGCGCTTCAGCGGTTTCTTCTCCCAGTGGAGCTTCTTCAGTTTCTTTTTCCTCTGCTTTTTCAGGAGCACTATCATCTTCAACCCGCTCGCTGGCCTTAGCCTCTTCCTGGCTGCTTGCTTTATCAGAGATCGATGCCCTCTCTTCTTCTCCCTCTTCTACCGGGTTCTCCACCTGTCTAACGCTAAAAGCCATCCGTCTCTTGTCAAAATCTATGTCGATTATCCTTACGATCAGTTCATCCCCGATCTTTGCTATATCGCTTGGCCTCCTGACAGGCTCATCTGCCAGTTCCGAAATATGCACAAGCCCTTCAAGACCATCCTCTATCAGTACAAATAGTCCAAATTTTACTATCCTTGTGACTTTTCCATTTACTACGTCCTTTTTAGAATAATTCTTTATTTTTTCCATCCATGGATCTTTTTGTGTCTGCTTGAGCCCCAGGGAAAGTCTTTGTTTCTCGCTATCAATATCGAGTATTTCCACATCGACTTCCTGATTGACTTCTACTACTTCAGAGGGATGTTTTACATGATTCCAGGAAAGTTCAGATATATGAACAAGACCGTCAACTCCATCAACATCTACAAAAGCGCCAAAATCCGCAATACTGGTGATGGCGCCTTTTCTTATCTGGCCGATTTCCATACTGTCCAGGACCTCTTTTCTCTGTTCCTTTCTTTCATCTTCTATTATGGCTTTTCTTGAAAGAACGACATTATTGCGGTTCCTGTCCACTTCGATGATCTTGCACGCACATTTCTCACCTATATAAGAAATAAGCTCTCTTGTTTTTCTGACATCGATAAGTGAAGCTGGCAAAAAACCTCTCAGGCCGATGTCTACTATAAGACCGCCTTTGACACATTCTATTACTTCGCCCTCTATGGTTTCATTATTTTTGAATATATTTTCAACCCTGTCAAAATTTTGTTCTACTTCAGCTCTTCGTTTGGAAAGTATGCACCTCCCGTCCTGGTCTTCCTTTTGGAGAACCATTATCTCTAATTCATCGTCGATACTCAGGATCTCTTCAGGTTTGACACTGTTCCTGATGGATAGTTCACTTACCGGTATTACGCCTTCAGATTTAAATCCTATATCTACCAGCACCTCGTCTTTTTCGATTTTTACGACCCGCCCCTTCAGGATGTCGCCGTCGTTAAAACTGATCATGGTGAGGTCATAGTTAGGCACCATTTCCCCATTTTCATCTTCAACCATGTAGTTTTCTTCTGTTAATTTGATATTAATATTG
>CAYRTF010000056.1:1712-8535 GCA_964427165.1 uncultured Actinomycetota bacterium
TTCAACCATATTTTTTTTGATCAACCTCCATTTACTATAATCAAACAAAAAGGATAACATTTAAGGAAATAATAATCAATATTTTAGATATTTTTTTTAAATATACCAATCATTGGAAGTATTAATATCAACCTTAAGCCCTACTTTTAATTTAACGCAGTTCTCCATTGAATTTTTTACTATCTTTTCAATTGCTTCTTTGTCTTTTTCCTTGAGCTCGAGAACCAGTTCATCATGCACATGAAGTATGATATTGCTGTCCACTCCTTTAAGGTGAAGATCATTGAAAAGAACTATTGTTGACAACTTCATAATATCAGCAGCACTTCCCTGTATGGGGGTATTTACGGCAAATCTTTCTCCCAGGCTGCGTATCCTGCCGTTGGCGCTTCCCAGCTCCTTTATATATCTTTTTCTCCCGAACATGGTGGTGGAATAGCCGCATCTGTATGCATCTTCGATAAGTTTTTTTATAAATATACTTACCCCTGGATACCTGCCAAAATATTTGTTTATATATTCCCGTGCTTCACCTTCACCTATCGAAAGTCTGCTGGCAAGCCCGAATTCAGTCATCCCATATATTATTCCGAAATTTATAGCTTTTGCTTTTCTTCTGAGCTCCGGGCTCACTTTACTATAATCTACAGCAAATATTTCTGATGCCGTCCTGGTATGTATGTCTTCCTGCCTTTTAAAAGAATCTATAAGATTTTCATCTCCCGACATATGCGCAAGCACCCTGAGCTCTATCTGGGAGTAATCCGAAGCCATAAGCAGATCATAGCCCTTACCCGGTATAAATGCCTTTCTTATTTGTTTTCCATATTCTGTCCTTATGGGAATGTTCTGCAGATTGGGATTATTTGAGCTTATCCTGCCTGTGGATGTCCCGAGTTGATTATAATTGGTATGAACCCTTCCGTCTTCCGGATGCACCAGACCGGGAAGAACATCAATATAGGTATTTTTTAATTTAGTCTTCTCCCTGTATTCCAATATCTTACCTATTACCGGGGAAGTTCCCTGTATTGATTTTAATGTAGCTGCATCAGTCGATAATCCGGTTTTTGTTTTCTTAAGGGCCGGAAGTTTTAATTTTTTATATAATACATCTCCAAGCTGACGGGACGAATTTATATTAAATTCTTCCCCGCTTAGTCTATATATTTCCCTCGTAAGCTCTGATATTCCAATCTCGTATTCATTTATTAACTTTCCGAGGTAATCCAGATCTATCGCTACCCCGATATACTCCATCTCTGCAAGGATTTTTATCAGCGGCTCCTCGATTTCGCGATAAATCCTTGTAAGCTCCTTTTCCCGTATTGAGAGCAGCAATTTCTCCTCTATTTGCCCATAAAACGCCAGGCTTTTTAATACATTTTCAACCTGTTCGCTGCTTATGTCTATTTTTGCTTCATCTCCAGTGTCTGTGCTTGCAGCAGTATCTCCGAGATCAAATGTCATCTGATCATCCTTTACCTTTTCATCCCGGGGCTCACTTCCGGCATCAGTATCTCTGCCACCCGGGGGCACCGCAGTTAACTCCCTGATCTCGGTTTTTAAAATATTTCTGGATATCTCAAATATATCGGCCCCCGATTTCAGGGGATTAAGTATTAGAAACATTATCTCCATATCATTGATGGTTCCATTTATACCGATACCGGATCCCATCAGGAATTTAATCAATGCTTTAAGGTGAATGCCTGTTTTTATTATATTCTTATCCTCAAAAAGGTCTTTTAAGGTCTCCTTTATCTCTGGCCTGCCCAGGCTTTCCCTGTCCAGAAGATAAGCTGTGTCTTCTCCAAAATATATCACAAGCCCGTCTATCCTCTGCCCTCCTTTAATAGAAGCTGCAAAAACCTTATTATTGTTTTTATCAAGTATTTTCCTAAGGTCAATACCTGCATTAAAAGTCTCCAGGATTATCTTCCTTATCATTCTACCGGTCTTTTCAGGATGCATGTCCTTAAAATCCATTATTCCAATATATTTTGGAAGGCGGTTCAATAAATTATTGAATTCCAGCTCTTCAAATATTTCTTTTACTTTTTCAAGATCCAGGTTCCTGAAACTATTTTCTATAAGACCGGGATCGATCTTGATATCATCTTTTAATGTTGTAAGTTTTTTGCTTGTACTGGCAATTTCCCTGTTTTCAAGAAGGAGGCTTTTTAGCTTCGGGCTCTTTATGCTCTCAATGCTTTCAAATATTGATTCCATGCTGCCGAACTGTTTAATAAGCTTTACAGCTGTCTTTGGACCAATACCAGGAACGCCGGGAATATTGTCAGAGCTGTCGCCCATCAGCGCCAAAAGATCCTTTACCTTATCCGGCCTTACTCCGAGTTTTTTCTCAACTCCATCCCCGTCATAAACAATAGTATCGGTTATGCTCCTTTTGGTTGATAATACCTTTATATCATCAGATACCATTTGAAGCATGTCCTTATCGCCTGTTACTATTATTGTCTGTGTATATGTTTTGCTTGCTGTTTTTGCAAGACTTGCAAGAATATCATCCGCTTCCATTCCGTCTTTTTCAATACAGACGATATTGAAGGCTTCCATCACCTGCTTTATCAGGGGGATCTGGTGAATAAGTTCATCAGGCATCTTCTTGCGGTGGATCTTGTATTGATCGAACATCTTGTGCCTGAACGTAGGAGTCTTGCTGTCAAACGCACAGATGATAGTATCAGGCCTAAGATCCTCCGCCAGTTTCAGGATCATATTCGTAAAACCCAGAACCGCATTTGTAATTATTCCCGAAGAAGTTGTAATAGTATCCGGAAGAGCAAAAAATGCCCTGTATGCTATATTATTAGAATCAATAAGTACTATTTTTTCCTTTTTCAATCAAATTTCCTTTCACGAAGTGCTGTGAGCCGCCCGAGGATAAAAGAAAAGATAGTGAATTTCTTGATTTCTATATGAAATTATTAAATTTCAATATCAAACACTAATCGTCATTATGGTATTGACATTCGAGCAAACTTCTATATCATTATACTAACTAAAAATTTAATATAAGACAATGAAGTCTTAGATGCATTGAAGCACATGCCTGAACGGTTAATACCTTTCAGGAAGTGCTTTTTTTTATTTAACTTTAAAGCTTATATTTTTTTAGTGGTCATTAGTATTTGTCAACAATTTACAAAGGAGTATGAAGTGACTTACTCAAAAGTAAATGCTTCATCGGCTACAGGGACTAAAAATTTTTTAAGCAGCATAAGTCCTTTCAGTGGAATGTGTTCCACCTGTATCGATGGGTGCAACGGTCTCTGTGAGATCGGAAAATCAGCCTACAGGGGTGCTGAAGTGATCTACCCCCAGCCATTCGGCGATATAACAGCAGCCTCTGAAAAAGACTATCCAGTGGACTATTCTCATCTGAATATCATGGGAACAGCATTTGGAGCCCATGGCATCGAAGAGGACAGCGATAAGGCTGTCTTTACCAATGTGAACCTGGAAGCTGCCATTGGCAAGAACAAGGATATAAAGGTAAAGCTTCCATTCGTAATACCAGGTCTTGGCTCCACTGATGTCGCCAGAAAAAATTGGGAAGGTCTTGCCATCGGTGCAGCGATCTCCGGAGTGATCCTGACCATCGGGGAAAATGTCTGCGGCATCGACCCGGAATCAGAATTTGATTCCAATGGAAAGATACTGAAATCCCCTGAAATGGCCAAAAGAATAAAACTCTACAAAGATTGGCAACAGGATGGTTACGGCGAGATAGTAGTTCAGTCGAATGTGGAAGACACCAGATCCGGCGTGCTGGAGTATGTAATACGTGAACTCGGTGTTGAGACCGTAGAGCTCAAGTGGGGACAGGGAGCAAAGAATATCGGCGGAGAGATCAAAATAGATGATCTTGACAGGGCCATAAAGATTAAAAACAGAGGTTATATTGTTCTTCCAAATCCACTTGATCCTGATGTTCAAAAAGCTTTCAAACATGGCGATTTTAAGGAATTTGAAAGACATTCACGTATAGGGATGTCTTCAACCGAAGATTTCCTGAAGGCAGTTGAGGATCTCAAGAGTGCGGGTGCCAGGCGCGTCTTTCTTAAAACAGGAGCATATGGTCCGGAGGACCTTGCAAAAGCTGTGAAGTACTCATCGATGGCGGGTATTGACCTGCTGACTATCGATGGTGCCGGAGGGGGAACAGGAATGAGCCCCTGGCGGATGATGAATGAGTGGGGCATTCCTACAGTTTATTTACAGGCTATGGCCTATAAATATGCTGCCGCAATGGAAAGCAGGGGAGCTTATGTGCCCGATATGGCAATAGCCGGCGGATTTACGCTTGAGGATCATATCTTTAAGGGCCTGGCAATGGGCGCCCCATATTTTAAACTTGTAGGCATGTCGAGATCTCCCATAACCGCCTGCATGGTCGGCAAGACACTGTCTTCCAAATTGAATGAGGGCAAACTTCCAAAGTCCATTGAAAAATACGGCAATGATATGGAATCCATTTTTGTCGAGGTCACAGAACTGAGAAAAGAACTGGGAAGCAAAGGAGATAGTGTCCCTGGTTCCGCAGTAGGGCTATTCTCCTATTATAAGCGTCTTGAACAGGGCCTAAAACAGTTGATGTGCGGTGCAAGGAAATTCAATCTCAAGTATATGACAAGAGATGATCTGATCGCGCTCACAAAAGAGGCGGCAGATATAACAGGGATCCCTTATATTATGGACTACCAGGCAGAAGCCGCCCAGAAAATACTGGACTCTTGATACATTAAATAAAAAAAGAGAGGTTTATGCCTCTCTTTTTTTTATTAATATGATCTGTATTTATAACTTATAATAACCTGTAAACTACTCAGGAGTTTCTTGAGAACCTGGCCTGCTCGTTGTTTTCGATGTAGACTGCCTTATTTACATATAAGTCTTCTTGAAAGCGGCAATGTCCTCATTTGACTTGAGTATATTGAACTCAAGCCTGAAATTGACCCTTTCGCCTGGCTCTATATACCTGATATTATTTTCTTTTTTCTCTATACTTCTTCCCCTGGGATAGCTGTTTCCGGGTTCGATACCGCAGACATATTCTCCCATTCCCATTTGTTTCCATTGTGTAAGACAGGGAAGATTGTCTTTATTATATTTAAGCCATATCCCGATACCCCTTCCGTTTGAGAAAGCTTCATTTGCTATAGCAATATTTCCATTTCCTTCATCATCTGCTTCGATCTGGTGGAAAAAGACCTGTTCACTATAGCCCTTTACCGGCTCATCAAAACGGGAGTAGTTTTCAATACCTTTTTCTGCCTCTTCATCCCTTGCAGTCACCTTTGCTTCCGGCTCAAGGAGAACGGCCCCGTGATCTACAACAGGATAACCTATATTTACATGATAAAGCACCATCAATGGAGAAGTCTGGCTGCCTATATTTTCCACTGCATCCTCCAGGACGACTCTTGGCTGATCCATCCAGGTCGTTATTTTCCTTTCGAGTTCCAGCTTGTCCCCATAAACCCTGGCTTCCCGGACTTTGCCCCGGACCCACATCTTATAGGAGTCTCCCTCCCATTTTCCATCAGCAAGTACATTTTCCGCACTTATATTTGAGATCCTCCCGTGAAGCCCAAGCTCCTCGCCTTCATCAATATCGGGCGCGCCCATATAGGCAAGACCGCAGGTAGTGACAAGCCCGCCAAAAAAGGTTCTCAGCCATTCAAGGCCGCTGCTTTCATAATATGCATTGGAAGTCTCCCTGGTTGCGGATCTCCATGCTATGGGAATTGACAAATAAGACAGGCTCGATATATCCATTCCCCTGTCAGGCAAAATAGTCATATCCAACCCACATGGGCTCTTAATATCGATTCCTCTTACTCCCCTGCTCACCCCATCGATCATTTCATAGTATTTAATACCTCCAAGCTGGCTGATATCTCCAGTCTTTTGATGTATCTCTTCCCGGCTGATCTCTTTACCAAATATTTTCATATTACACCTGACTTGTATATAATTTTTCAGTATCTTCATGTGGCCTCGGGATGACATGAACAGACAATATTTCTCCAACTTTTTTTGCTGCCGCCGATCCTGCATCCACTGCTGCCTTGACCGCACCCACATCTCCATCGACAATAACTGTTACGAGTCCCCCGCCGATCCTCTCAATACCTATTATCCTGACATTTGCAGCCTTGGCCATTGCATCTCCTGCTTCAATGCAACCGACAAGACCCCTGGTCTCAATAAGTCCCAATGCTTTTTCACTCATTGATAATCCTCCATGCTAATATCTTGATTTTCTCTATATTACAATACTTGAATTATTATTAAAATACTTATAGATACTAAAGAAACAACTAATGGTCCCAAATAAATGGATCATTTGATATCTTGATAATAATAATAATAAATTGTATTATTTCAACCGTGCCGAAGTGGCGGAATTGGCAGACGCGCTGGACTCAAAATCCAGTGAGCCGAGAGGTTCGTGCCGGTTCGATCCCGGCCTTCGGCACCATGTGCTTTTTCATCGGCAACGACTCTTCCGGCTCTTCAATAAACTGCTTAGTACATAAGCCGAGTTATGTACTAAGTACCCTATAATCTCCTCTTCTTTTGTGCCACGACCGAATGGAGACATGAACATGAAGATGAGAGATTATATAACTAATTATTTGTCCTTTCTCCGTATTGAAAAATTATCATCCACCCTTACTTTGTATCAATACCAGTTAGAACTTGAAAAGTTCTTCTATCATTTGGACCAAAACAGCATATCTGACCTAAACCATATTACCACCTCCCTAATTAGAAATTATTTGTATTATAT
>CAYRTF010000057.1:0-8264 GCA_964427165.1 uncultured Actinomycetota bacterium
TGCCGCTTGTCCTTCCTGTTTTCTTTTATGTCATCTGCGATTGACACAAGGTCGACTTTACGCTCGGGGACCAGGATGAAATCAGCCCCGCAGGCCAGGCCGGTATTTACAGCAATAAGACCTGAATTTCTTCCCATGACCTCTATCACAAATATCCGGTCATGGGAGTAAGCAGTGTCCCTGATCTTTGAGATAAGGTCTATAATGACATTCAATGCCGTATCAAATCCAATACTGTAGTCCGTACCCGGTATGTCATTATCTATCGTTGCCGGGATCCCTATTACCTGGATCCCCTGTTTGTGGAGATCACGGGCTCCCCTGAACGACCCGTCCCCGCCTATCACTATAAGACCCTCGATATTATTTTTCTTAAGACTTTCAATCGCTTCTTTCTGGCCATCAAGGCATCTGAATCTTTCGGACCTGGCAGAATACAGGAATGTCCCGCCCCGGTCTATTATTCCACCTACCGAGGACAGGTCCAAAACCTTGAAACAATTTTCGATAAGTCCTTTGTATCCCTCATAAAAACCATACACTTCAAGTTCTTTATGGATAGCATACCGGGTGACTGCCCTTATAGAGGCATTCATGCCGCTTGCATCTCCACCACTTGTGATCACCGCAATTCTTCTCTTCTCTACCACAAATATCTCCTACTTTCTTCTGGACCTTAGTTCATCAAATATCTCTTCGAGCATTATCTTCTTTTCCACCAGTAAAACAAGAAGGTGATATATCAGATCTCCTGTCTCATATATTATGTCTTTTTTTTCCTGATGCTTTGAAGCGATTATTACCTCGATTGCTTCTTCACCTATTTTTTTCATGATCTCTTCAAGACCCTTTTTATGAAGGGAATAAGTATAAGAATCTTCTTTCTTTTCCGAGATCCTCTCCATTATCACATCATAGAGTTCACCAAGGACCGCTTCATCCCCTGACACTATAGAATTATTTTCAAAATCAATATCTATTTCCGGATCCTCCAGAATCCTGTAGAAGCAGCTCTTCCTGCCTGTATGGCAGGCCGGACCAGTCTGTTTGACCTGGATGAGCAATGAATCATTGTCACAGTCATACCTTATCTCTTTTATCTCCTGTATATTGCCGGATGTCTCTCCCTTGTTCCACAACCTTTTTTTTGACCGGCTCCAGAACCAGGTTCTGCCTTCCTTGATACTTTTTTTCAAGGATACGATATCCATATAGGCCAGCATAAGCACTTCTTTTGTCTTGAAATCCTGTATTATCGCAGGTATCAGTTTCATATTTTTTTTCATACCAGAACCTTCATATATTTTTAATCATATTTATTATATTATCATAACCTGACATTGATGCCTTCACTCTTTAAATATTCTTTGGCCTCTTTTATAGTATATTTTCCGTAGTGAAAAATCGAGGCTACCAGCACCGCATCAGCATCAGCATATTTGATAACATCCCTTAAATGTTTAAGTTTTCCGGCCCCGCCCGAAGCTATAACAGGAATATTTACAGCTTTGGAGACTGCACGGGTAAGCTCGATATCGTAACCGTCTTTTGTACCGTCTTTATCCATACTTGTAAGAAGTATCTCTCCCGCGCCAAGTCTTTCTGATTCTTTTGCCCACCACACTGCATCTTTTCCCGTTGGTGTCCTTCCGCCATGCAGATAAACTTCCCAGAAATCCCTGCTCCTGTATTTAGCATCGATCGCAACCACTATACACTGGCTTCCAAAGATCTTTGCTCCCCTTCCGATCAGTGAAGGATCGGTAAAAGCCTGGGTATTTATGGATATCTTATCAGCACCTTTTTTAAGTACTTCCCTTATATCGTCAATATTTTTGATACCTCCGCCTATGGTATAGGGTATGAATACTTTCTCGGCAGTTTTGCTTGCAAGCTCCACTACAGTCTTCCTTTTCTCATGAGAGGCTGTAATATCCAGGAAGACCACTTCATCGGCACCCTGGGCATCATAGAACGAGGCTAATTCCACCGGGTCCCCCGCATCCCTGATATCAACGAAATTTATTCCTTTCACGACCCTCCCCCTGTCAACGTCAAGACAGGGTATTATCCTTTTTGTAATCAATTGCCTGATCCTATCTCTATGGCTTCACTTAGATCAATAGGTGTGGAGCCCTCATATAATGCTTTTCCTATGATAACTCCGCTTACACCCATATCTTCAATATTTTTTAATCTCTTTATATCCTCAAGACTTCCTATGCCGCCCGCTATAATAAATTTTATACTGGTAGAAGACATAAGGTCCTTCAAAAAACCGGTATTGGTTCCTTCGAGCGTACCGTCTTTTGTTATATCGGTTATTATTATCTCCTTAATACCGAGTTCTTCAAGCCCTATAAAGAAATCTGATATCTTTTTTGAAGATTCCTCCTGCCAGCCATGTTTATAGACCTTTCCATTCCGGCCATAATCAAGACTCAGTATTATTCTGTCGCCATACTTATGGTGGCTCTCTTTTAAAAATTCCGGATCCTCTATTGCTCTTGTTCCAAGTATCGCCCTGTCTGTTCCACTTGAGAGCACAAGCCCCAAAGTCTCATCATCCCTTATCCCGCCTCCATACTGGACCTTTACTTTTAATCTTTTCTTTATCTCCGCAGCAATCGCAAGATTGATGACCCTGCCTGTCCTGGCTCCATCAAGATCTATAATATGTATCCATCCCGCTCCCTTTTCTTTCCACATGGCAGCGACTTCCAGGGGATCATCAAAATATTTTTTCTTTGAATCAAAATCCCCTTTTGTAAGTCTCACGCAGTGACCATCTATTATATCTATTGCGGGTATTATTATCATCTGTTCCCTTCTGCCAGATCTATAAAATTCCTTATAAGCCGTTGTCCGCTGGTGCTGCTCTTTTCCGGATGGAACTGAAATCCGAATATATTATCCTGCTCTATGCTAGCTACAATACTGGTACCATAATCTGTAACAGTGCTGATAATACTTTTGTCTTCCGGGATCACATGATAGGAATGAACAAAATAGAAATTTTCTCCCTGCTTAATGCCTTTCAGCAGCCTGCTTTCTTTTTTTATCTCTATCTGGTTCCACCCTATATGAGGTATTTTTACACCAGGCGGTATCCTGCCTACAAATCCTTTGAATACCCCGAGTCCCCTGTTTTTTCCATCTTCAAGGCTGTATTCAAAAAGAAGCTGCATCCCAATACATATTCCCAGAAAAGGTTTTTTTCCAATACTTTCATAGATAGGCTTTATCAGGCCCATTTCGTCAAGATTATTAAATGCATCCCTGTATGCTCCTACGCCTGGAAGTATGACAGCAGATGCATTTCTGATCTTTTCCGGATCACTTGTTACCTCTATTCTGGCACCCGCTTTTTTAAAAGAGTTCTCAACACTCTTAATATTTCCCATTTTGTAATCGATAATCGCTATATACATCTTTCCTGCCTGACATTAATAATATCTTTTTGTGAGCATGGACATATCTTTTAATCAAAAGAATGATCTATCTAACAGGCACTGATCAAATATCTTCGGCCATTGCCTGGAAACCTGTCCATAACAGGGCCCAGACTCCTAGATTAAACCTTTTGTCGAAGGTATGGAATCGCTATCTGTCAATCTGCTTGCGTCTTTTAATGTAAGGCCAAAAGCCTTAAACATGGCTTCTATTATATGATGTGAAGCTATGCCCGTATTCTTGGTTATATGCAAGTTAATAAAACTATTGCTGACAAGGGCACGGAAAAAATCCTCTATGATAGAGGTTTCTATCCCCCCTTCAAGATTTTCATATTCCATATCTACCCTGTATGAAAGATATGGTCTTCCCCCTATATCAAGGGAAATGGATACCTCGGCTTCATCCATCGGGACCACAATACATGCAAATCTTTTTATCCCTTTTTTATTCTCGATACATTTTGCTATTGCCTTGCCGAGGCATATTCCAATATCTTCCACAAGGTGGTGCTTTTCGATATCTGTATCCCCCGAAGCTTTCAGCACCAGGTCAAACCTGCCATGCCTTGCAAAACTTTCAAGAACATGATCCAGGAATGGTATTGATGTATTGATGCCGGTATTGCCGTTTCCGTCCAGGCCTAATTCAAGCACTATGGACGTTTCACTGGTCTTTCTCTCTATCCTAGCTTTTCTTTTCATTTCTTGGACCCCGCGGTCATAATATTTTTCTAATATTATCAAGTAATTTACTGATCTGCGAATATTTTATCTTGTAACTTGCTATATTTACAATAAGCCTTGTAGTAGAGGTCATAATATTTTCCATTTCCACAAGATTATTATCCTTTATAGTCTTACCGGTAGAAGTTATATCAAGTATCTCCTCGGCAATACCAAGTATTGGAGCCAGCTCGACTGAGCCATGCAGCCTGATTATCTCAGCCTGCATACCCTTTGAGTCAAAATATTTCCTGGCTATGGTAGGATAGCTTGTAGCGACCCTGACTGATCCAAAATGTTGATAATGTTTTTTTACTTTCTCTGTCTCATCTTTCCTGGTTGCAAGGACCAATCTGCACCTTCCATTCTTCAGATCCAGGAGCTCATATACTTTACTCTCTTTTTCCGCAAGGACATCTTTGCCGGCAAAACCGATATCACAGGCTCCATGCTCGACATATACGGGCACATCCATGGGTCTTGAAATAATATATTTTATCGAGTCTACCTTTGAATGGACCACCAGCTTCCGGTCCTTGCTCTCAAGCGGAGCTATATCATAACCCGCTTTTTCCAGCAGATCCGTACATTCACCAAAAAGATAACCCTTTGGAATCGCGATCTTTAATTCTTTTTCCATTCCTTAAGCTTTTCTGTAAATTTTTTTAAATCATAGCGGCCGGATCTTCCGCTTTCAAGGTCGGTCAAATCGAATTCCGAAAGATCATTCAGGGGTTTTATCAGGATTTTACAGTTTTTCTCCCTGGCGATCCTTTCTTCATCATCGACATCATCAAATAATATCTCGACATTGACTTTCTTTTTTCTTAAGCTGTCAGCAAACTCTATAGCATCTTTTAATGAACAGTTGCATCCGCCGGCAGCAAGCAATACCTTGAAATCTTTTACCAGGTCAGAATCCCCAAGCGCACTGTGTACAAGATCGATATCAATAGCAAAACCCGTAGCTGGCACATCCAGCCCAAACTTTCTTATCAGACCGTCATACCTTCCCCCGCTCCCTATTATCTCAGTGATCTTTGGGCTGTACACCTCAAAAAGAAGTCCTGTATAATAATCAAAATCCCTTATGATGCTGAAATCAAATAGAATACATCTACCACAATCCTGTTCTTCCAGTATTGCTGTCAGTTCTTTAAGATATTTAAATACATCCGATACACTCTTCGTGTCTATCCTTTTCACCGCATCGGATATCTTTTCAATATTATTTTCCGGCTGTAAAAGATCCATAAATAAACCGGTCTTCTTTTTATCAATAGCATTAAGATCGTCTTCGATCCCTACAAAATCCTTCAGTACTATTTTCTTTTTCAGTCTCTCTTTATATATTTTATCAAGCCCAAACCAATCAGACAGACCGTCAATAAAGCCTATGTGGCCAAGACCCAGCTTGAACTCTGATAATCCCAGGTCACGCATGATCCTTATAAGCACTATAAGGACTTCTGCGTCTGCCTTTATCTGGCTCTTTGAACCTATAAACTCAAGGCCTGCCTGGGAGCATACTCTCTTATCACCTATCTGCGTACCGGGTTGACGGAAAACATCGGAAAAGTAGCAAAATCTCACAGGCAGCTGCTCCTCTTTTATCCTCATCCCCGCAAGTCTTGCGATCGGGATCGTCATATCCGCCCTTAATGAAATAAGACTGCCGTCAGCATCTATAAAATTTATCAGTTTATCTTTCCAGTCCTTACCGACTCCTATTGAGATATTTTCAGTATATTCCATAACCGGGGTCTTTACTTCGCCATATCCCCACCTCCGGAACTGGCTGTTTATTATCCTTTTGATCGCATTTCTTTCACTGGATTCAAAAGGAAAAATATCCCTCAGGCCAAATGGCAGTCTGACATTTGTGTTTTCTTTCGACTCAAACATAAAAAACAACCTAAAAATATATAAGGTATGAATATTATTACAAATAAATAAAAAAGTAAAACTTAAATACCAGGGCTCCCGAGTCTTTCCATTTCCGTTATAGGTTTCAGATCCCTGTTAACGGCTATATTCTTACCATCCTCAAATATAGTCATAATCGTACCCTTTGCAGCTTTGACGCCGCATAGATGCGGGGCGTCCAATATCCCGGTAGCTACGGCCCCGGCAAGTACTGCCGGATCTGTCAGAGAATCCCCGGAAGCATCGTCCCGGTTAAGTCCTTTTATTTTATTTAATATCACCTTTGCATCTCTTATGAGCTCATTTTTGCGTTTAACAACTCTATCATCTGACTTCATGTCGGGACATCCATGTATGCAATTCTCTATTACCCTGTTTGCGATCTTTACACTTTCTATGATATCACCGGGCCTTGCGGCATGATCAGCCTCGCAGTATCCTACGATATGCACTACCTGGGGTTCCAGCTGCATCTGCAAAAGTGTTGAAGATGCCAGCTGCCCTTTTGCTCCATCAAGATCAGCAGGGTAGCTAAAGAGACCGGCCCTTGTCTCCCTTATCGAAGTAAAATCATCATCATGCAGGGACTCGATCAGTTCTATCTTTGCAAGCATTTTTGCAAGATCCATGCTAAAGGATACCTCTGGCGGTGTATTGAACATATACTGCGAGACATATGTCTTTACTCCCATTTTCTTTGCATTGTAAGCAGCAAGAAATGCTGCGGCAACTGCTATAGGATCTGGTGCATACCTGAGACTCCAGTGATGGGACTCATTTACTTCTACAGGTATATTCTTCGAGCCATGCCACTTCATCAAAGACTGATTTTCAGCTATGGATTGCCTTAGTTTGCGTCCGCTCCTATTATCAAGTTCATTGTACCAGAACAGTGGAACTGCACACCAGGCATTATTGATCTTATCAACAAGCATCTCTGCCATCCTGATAAGATCATTCGTACCGCTATAACACCTTAAAAGAGGGTGATTTCCGGTCCTTGAAGCATCATACAGCTGTTTAAAATCTTCCGGACTCCTTAGCGGTACTCCCCCCGCTCCGTCCTGCCTGGGATCCATTTTTTCAGGGTGGAAGAAAAACTCCTGGGTATTCTGGTCAGGTCCGATAGATATCACATCAAGAAGTCCGCTTTCTGATATTTCCCTTATACCTTCCAGGGTCTCGCCAAGAGTGGGCCTTCCGAAATGATGTCTTATAATAGGATATGGACCTTTGTCCTCTACCCTCTTTAAAAGCGTCTGTGGCGGAATAGCGGGGCTTTCCTTTATTTTTTCTCCGGTCAGATACCTTTCTACTTCCTCCAATGTCTCCTCACCCGTAAATATCCTGGAAAAGACCCCAAGCTTAAGGGCAATATCCGCAACTGGCTTTGTCGTACCAAGTATAAATTTTATGCCATCACTATTTCTATTTTCGACTATCTTTTCTTTTAGTTCCTTAAAAACAGGCATAATGCTTTCAGGTGAAAGCCTGTAGCTGACCGCAACAATATCCGGTTTGTATTCATCGATTTCTTTTAAAAGTACATCTATATCAAGAGCGGACCCTGAAAATCTTGTACTATAACCTGATCTTTTTGCAATATTTAAAAAATTCAGTATTCCCGCTACATGCACGCAGCTGCCTATGCATGCTCCAAGTATTTTTTTCATGAAAAACCCTTATCTCTTTCCGTTTATTAATACTTCCCTTGTCTGTTTGAGATCCAGCCCTTCCACGCCAAGACTTGCCAGATTCCTTCCCATTTTCCTAAAATCTTTTTTAAATATTGAATCAGCAATGTATATGAGTGAATCTATCACAGGTGTATTAACACCAAGATGCCGGCCAAACTCCGATATCGGCACAAGACTCATTGGTACGTCTTCTGTGATATAGCGTACATTCGTTGTACGGGGAGCCATTATCCCAACATACCCGGGATTACTGTGAATTGCATCGAATAGATTGTCCTCCACTACATTATAAGCCATTGAGAGCCAGTCTATTGCAGTATAAATATTCTCACATTCAAGAGCGCATGCTACATTTACCCTCTCCTGGTCCACAGCTTCAAGAATACTGGCTACAGATTGAGTAACGCCCTCTATGTAGAACTGGAAATTTCCAAGTGTTGACTCGATCCTGGATGCATTAAGG
>CAYRTF010000058.1:0-8261 GCA_964427165.1 uncultured Actinomycetota bacterium
CCTGGAAGCAAAGAAATAATGCCGGTACTTGAGGCCAAAGAATCAGGCGGCACCATAAGTATTCCTCAGTGGCTGGAATCGGATCTTGAAAATCTAAAAGGAAAAATCCTGAGGCTTCCTGAAAGAGAAGACATACAGGCGCCTATAAATGAGCAGATCATTGTAGAGCTTTACTCAAAATAATAATTTACTTTCTTTGGGAGGTTGATATAAATTGTTAAAAATGCATAAACCTAATGTTAAAGTCAAATCTAAAGATGATTTTCAGGGTGAGTTTGTAATCGAGCCCCTTGAAAGAGGCTTTGGACATACTCTGGGGAACTCTATCAGGAGAGTGCTATTGTCTTCAATAGAAGGCGTAGGTATAACCCAGATCAAAATGGAAACTACAATGCATGAATTTTCTACTATTGAAGGCATGAGAGAAGACATGATAGAGTTTACCGCAAACTTGAAGGATATCGTCTTTAAGCTTGAAGGGGATGATCCGGTTATATTGAAGTTGGACAAAAAGGGGCCCGGAGAAGTAACAGCAAGCGATATCAGTCTTCCTGCTGAAGTAGAAGTTATTAATCCTGACAGTTATATATGTACCCTGACCAAAAAAGGAAGTATAAAAGCGGAGATGAAAGTCGAAAAGGATAAGGGTTACAGGACGGCAGAGGAAAATATGGTAGAGGGAGAGCCATTAGGTGTTATCCCCCTGGATACTATTTTCTCACCTATAAAAATAGTATCATTTAAGGTTGACAATACCCGGGTCGGCCAGATGACAAACTTTGACAAGCTTTCAGTCGAAATAAAGACAAATGGAAGCATAAAACCTGAAGATGCCCTGAGCCAGGCTTCAAAGATAATAAATGATTACATGGCTCTTTTAATCGACCTCTCAGATAAGACCCAGAAAGATATGCCCATTTTTGAAGAGATCGAGGAAGAAGATGATAAGCAGGAATATCCTACGATCGAAGAACTTGAATTATCTGTCAGGGCATATAATTGTCTGAAGAGAGAGGGAGTAGATACTGTTGAGAAGCTCCTTGAGTATACCGAAGACGAACTTCTGGACATCAGGAATTTTGGCCAGAAATCTATTCAGGAAGTAAAGGACAAGATCAAGGAACTTGAACTATCTTTTAAGAAAAAATAATGATCGGGAGAAATAGAAATGGTTGTGCCAAAGAAGGCAAAAAACTTTGGTGGAAGTAGCGCCCACCAGAAATCGATTATGAGAAACCTTGCAATTTCATTATTTGAAAATGGAAGGATCACGACAACGCTTCCCAAAGCTAAACAATTGCGCGGTTTTGTGGATAAATTAATAGGTATAGCCAAAGATGATAATCTGGCATCCAGGAGAAACTGCATCCGTTTGATCGGGAATACTGATACTGTCAGAAAACTTTTTAATGAAGTTGCGCCAGGCATGTACCAGAAATCCAGCGGTTTTACAAGAATTGTAAAATATAAAAACAGGCTCGGTGATGGCGCAAAACTGGTAATAATGGAATTGGTTGAGTAAGCTCATGTCAGAAACATCCCGTCTGAGGCTTATTTGTGGATAATATAGGGATTTTGTTGTTTGAAAATTAAAGGTGAAACAGGCCGGTATAATATGAATAATTATTTGGCTATAGTGGAGTATGACGGTACCGGTTTTAATGGTTTTCAAATCCAACCGGAAGGTACCAGGACAGTCCAGGAGGAACTGGTCCGGGCAATATCAACGGTACTTGGCCACGATATGATCATCCAATATGCTGGAAGGACAGATGCAGGAGTCCATGCAAGGGGACAGGTAATAAATTTTAAGATCGGACCCGAGCTTGATCTTTACCGTTTTAAATGGTCAGTAAACAGAATACTGCCTGAAGATATTGGAATAAAAACGATAAGGAAAATTCCCCTTTCCTTTGATGCCAGAAGGAATGCGAAGTTCAGGGAATATAAGTATTATGTGGTAAATGCTGATTATCAAAGTGTTTTTTTGAAAAAGTATAGCATACTCGTAACCCGCAGGCTTGATATGCGTTTAATGAAGAGGGCTGCAAGGATATTTGTGGGTAAAAAGGATTTTGCATCTTTTGCAAGTCCAAGCCTTTCAGGCGTGTCTACTATAAGAAGAATATATAGTTTTACGGTGACCAGGGATAATGAAGATGTCATAATATTTAGGGTTACGGCAAATTCATTTCTATATAATATGGTAAGGATAATGGTAGGCACCATATTGGAGGCGGGCAAAGGTAAAAAAAGTCTGGAGGATATAAGGCAGGCTATTACCAGCGGGGGCGTAAGTTTTGCTTCAAGTATGGCACCGGCCCGCGGATTGTTTTTAACCAGAGTAGAGTATTGATATTTGATGGAGGAATTCATGGTAAATGTAGGAACGAAGACATTTAATTTAAAAAGAGAAGAAATAAAAAGAAAATGGTATGTAGTTGATGCCACGGATAAGATCCTGGGCAGATTAGCTACCGAGATCACCAAAAAACTGCGCGGCAAGGATAAACCGACCTTTACACCGCATGTTGATTGTGGTGATTTCATAGTTGTCATAAATGCAGAGAAAATAAAAGTAAAAGGTGGAAATAAGCTTGAGGATAAAAAGTATTACCGCCATTCCGGTTATGTGGGAAACTTAAAGGTAACGAATCTGGAGGAGATGTTGGAAAAGAATCCAGAATTTGTAATAAAGAATGCTGTGCGGGGCATGATCCCCCATAATACTCTTGGAAGGATCGTACTCAGGAAGCTAAAAGTCTATAGCGGACCCGAGCATCCTCATAAAGCTCAAAATCCTGAAAAATTAGACCTGTAAAGGAGTTATAAGTGGCTGAAAAAGTTAATTATTATGCAACAGGCAGAAGAAAGAATTCAACTGCTAAAGTAAGGCTTGTCCCCGGAGAGGGAAAAATAATAGTAAATCAAAAAGATTTTAAAGAGTATTTTAACAGAGAAGCTTTGACGACGATGATAGTCGAGCCCTTAAAGCTTACAAATACTGACAGCGCATATGATGTAGTGGCCCAATTACTGGGCGGAGGTATCACCGGCCAGGCTGGAGCATTAAGGCATGGGATCTCCAGGGCGCTGCTTGAGATAAATGAAGAATACAGGGACATCCTGAAACGTGGAGGATTTCTTACCAGGGATTCAAGAATGAAAGAAAGAAAGAAATACGGCCTGAAGAAAGCCAGAAAGAGACCTCAGTTCTCAAAGAGATAAAAACGTATATTTTTATGTATTTTCCTGGATTAAAGATAGATTTAGAAAAATATTACATAATAGCAGAAATATAAACGACCGATGTGCAGTAGAGGTATATCGGTTGTTCCATTACTAAATACATTTGCGCAGAACAACTCACCGGTTCTGGTATGCAATAGTTATGTAAAGCGGTGAGTATAATATGCTTGAGCCGACCCTAAAACAATAATAATGCAAAGGAAAATATTTTTTAAAATTTGGCAGTTGGGAGTATAATTTCTTTTAATTTAAATTATTTTGGGTTACTATTTTTCCGTGACTTTGCCATATGTAAAAAAGTTATACCGGTGATCAAACCGGACCAGGATAGGGACATTAATAGGGAAGAGCTATGAAAGATATTAGAAGATTATTCGGAACAGATGGAATAAGGGGGCTTGCAAACCGCGAGCTTACAGCAGAGTTGGCCCTGAAGGTGGGCAGGGCATGTGCAAAATTTTTAACGGGCCGCGGATCCAGGGGTAAAATAATCATAGGCAGGGACCCGAGACCTTCAGGGGATCTTCTTAAGGATTCTCTTTCCGCAGGCATACTTTCCAGCGGACATGATGTAATCGATGCTGGTATTATCACCACTCCTGCAGTGGCTCTTATAGCCAGTATAATGAAACTTGATGGCGGTGTTGTCATCTCGGCTTCACACAATCCATTTGAAGATAACGGGATCAAGCTTTTTGGAAAAAATGGACAGAAATTATCAGATATCCAGGAAAAAGAGATCGAAGACTATATAGCTGATGGCCCGGATAATAATTCTCTTCCATTAGGCAATGATGTAGGAAGACATGAATACCTTAAGGATGCCCCAGAAGTATATCTGGACCGGATTTGTGGAAAATATGATATGGATCTTAAGGGATTGAAAATAGTGCTGGATTGTGCCAATGGAGCATCGAGCGTCCTGGCCGGCAGGGCACTTGAGAGGTTCGGACCTGATGTGATCACTTATAATACCGGTCTTACCGGTGAGAATATAAATGATAACTGCGGTTCAACCCATCCGGAGCAATTAAAAAAACTGGTGGCCGCCGAAGGTGCGGATATCGGCTTCGCCTATGATGGCGATGGAGACAGGGTAGTAGCTTGTGACAGCAAGGGAAATGTCCTTGATGGTGACAGTATGATAGCTTTTTGTGCGCTTTATATGGTAAAGAATAATAAATTAAAAAACCATAAACTGGTCACTACGATCATGGCAAATATGGGTTTTGAGAAATTGATGAATGAAAATGGAATAGAGGTTGAAAAGACACCTGTAGGTGACAGGTATGTACTGGAAAGAATGCTTGAGACAAACAGTGCATTGGGAGGGGAACAATCCGGCCATATTATTTTCAAGGACATAAGCCCGACAGGTGACGGTATAATAAGTACGCTTGAATTTCTGGATGCTATCGTAAAAAGCGGATATGATATAAATAAAATATATGATCTGGTGCCCAGATTTCCGCAGCATCTTGAGAGTATAAGGGTTGCCGATAAAGATAAGGTTATGGAATTCGAAGAGGTCAGGGCAAAAGTGATGGAGATGGAGGGTTTTCTGGGTGGAAAAGGAAGAATAGTGTTACGGCCCTCAGGCACGGAGCCCCTTATAAGGATAATGGTTGAAGCCGAGGAACAGGATCTTGTAAACCAGGTGATCGGTGAGCTGTCCAGAGTGATCGAAGAAAAATGCGGCAAGTAAAAAAATTAAGAAAGTCCGGAGGATTGAATGTGCGGAATAGTAGCATATACAGGAAACAGAAATTGTAAGGGTATCTTAATAGGTGGTTTAAAAAGGCTTGAATACAGGGGTTATGACTCAGCGGGAATAGCTATAATGGTGCCCCGGGATCCGAAGAGGGATGCTTCAGGGAGCGCCACTATAGAAGTTTTGAAAGAAGCAGGAAAGATCAAGGAGATGGAGGGCCAGGCAAAAGAAGCAAGTATTGATGGTAAATGCGGTATCGGGCATACAAGATGGGCCACTCATGGAGAACCAACTAAGGTCAATGCACATCCTCACCGGGACTGCAGCGGAAAGATAGCGGTTATCCATAATGGAATAATTGAAAATTTTGAAGAGCTCAGGACCGGATTAAAAGAAAAGGGGCATAAATTCATATCTGATACTGATACTGAAGTATTACCTCATATGCTGGAAGAATATTATAATGGGGACATGCTTCTTGCAATGCAAAGGCTTATGGGAAAAATAAAAGGTTCGGGCGCTATTGTTGCGATGTCGGTGGATTCGCCCGGGGAAATAATAGGAGCAAGGATCACGAGCCCCCTTATAGTAGGTGTTTCAAGAGATGGAAATTTTCTTGCTTCAGATATGCCCGCAGTATTAGAACATACCAGAAATTTCATCGTGATAAATGATTATGAGACAGTAAGGCTCACAGCAGGTAAAGTAGAGATATTTGATAATGAAGGAAAGCTTGTAGAGAGGGAATCATTCAGGGCAAACTGGAGCATAACAAGTGCCGAGAAAAGCGGATATGAAGATTTCATGCTTAAGGAAATATTTGAACAGCCATACGGAGTCAAGGAGAGCATGAGGGGAAGGCTTTCAAATGGAGAACTTCATTTTGACGAGCTAGGACTCAGTGGCAGGCAGATAAAGGATATAAAGAAGGTACAGATAATCGCATGCGGAACATCCTATCATGCGGCCCTTATAGGGAAGCAGGTTATTGAAAGGTGGGCAAAGATCCCTGTTGAAGTGGACCTGTCATCAGAATACAGATACCGTGACCCGCTTGTCGATGAGGGATATTTATTCGTGGCAATAACCCAGTCAGGGGAGACTATAGATACGCTTGCCGCAATAAGGGAAGCCAAATCAAAAGGTGCAAAGGTAATGGCTATCACTAATGTGGTGGGGAGCACAGTAGCAAGAGAATCTGATTCAGTAATATACACACATGCGGGCCCGGAGATAGGTGTATGTGCCACAAAGACATTTACATCGCAAATAATAATCATGTATTTGATGGGTCTTTACTTTGGAAAGATAAGAGGTACCTTAAAGGACGCGGATTATAAGGAGATAATAGATGAGCTGCATATTATTCCCAACAAGATACAGAATATACTTAACAGGGCAGACGAGCTAAAGGAAGTTGCCCGCCGTACATTCAAGCATACATGCTTTTTATTTTTAGGGAGGATATTTGGGCTTCCGGCTGCTCTTGAGGGAGCTCTTAAGCTCAAGGAAATATCTTATATACATGCTGAGGGCTATCCTGCAGGTGAGATGAAGCACGGCCCCATTGCATTAACAGATACAAAAACAGTAGTAGTGGGCATTATTCCGGAGGACTCCGTTTATGATAAAATGCTTTCAAACATTCAGGAAGTAAAGGCCAGAAGGGCTACGATCTTCTCGATCATCTCGGAGGGAGACAAGAATTCGGGAAAATACTCAGATTATCTTTTTGAGATACCCGGGACCATCGAAGAACTCTACGGCATACTCACCATAATCCCTCTTCAGCTATACTCATACTATATTGCTAAAAACCTGGGCAAAGATGTGGACCAGCCCAGAAACCTGGCGAAAAGTGTTACAGTGGAGTGATAAATAGTGGAAATATTCGGAGTAGGAACTGATATTATCGAGGTGGGCAGGATCATTACAGCAATTGAAAAGGGTCCATCCTTTAAAAAAAGAGTTTATACTGCCAGAGAAGTAAACTATTGTGAAAATAAAAAAAAAGGCAAATACTCAAGTTATGCGGCACGTTTTGCAGCCAAGGAAGCTGTAGCAAAATCTCTTTCAGAAGGAGTGGGGGAAAATGTATCGCTTTCTGAAATAGAGCTCACAAACACTGAAAACGGAGCTCCCTATATTATTCTGTACGGCCATACGTGCCAGTATAGTAAAGAATTGGGTATCAGGGAAATAAAAATATCAGTATCAGCCACGGATAATTTTGCGGTAGCTTATGCAATATCACTAAAATAAACTATAATAATTTTAAATATTACTTTTTCACTATTTAACCTTTGAAAGAAAAAACTACAGAAAAACTAAAATTAAGGCGTGTACTCAAAGGCAGCCGGGTCGCTGAGATAGACAGCAGGGCAATAAGTGATGGTATCAACCCCCTGGAGCTTATGAAAAATGCAGGTGAAGGCATCTCCAGGAAAATAATCCAGGATTACAAGGACTCCGGGCTTAAAAGATCGCCGAGGGGGTTGATAGTCTGCGGAGGCGGTAATAATGGTGGAGATGGTTTTGTGGCAGCTCTTGGACTTCTTGAGCTTGGATATAATATAAAAACTTTTTATATTGTCCCTTCAGGCAAACTCTCACGGGATTCAAGTCATTATTATGAAAAACTTGAGGAGAAGGCCGGTGATACTGTAATGGCCCTGGACCTCAAAGATGATGAGAGTAAAGAGAAATTCCTGGATGAGCTTGCAGTATCTGATTTTGTCCTGGATGCTATTTTTGGCACAGGTTTCCATGGTGTCCAAATAAGGGGCCAGGCAAGGGAGGCAATAAATCTGATAAATTCTTTCCGGGAAAAAAGAAGTGATATTGTGATCTATTCAGCAGATATACCATCCGGAGTCGATTCAGATAATGGCAAAGTGCCAGGAACAGCAGTGAAAGCGGATAAGACGATTACTTTCGGGTGCAAAAAAGTGGGAAACATCAATTTCCCCGGAGCTAGCTATAATGGCCGGATAAGTGTTATAGATATAGGGATACCCGGAAAATACTACTGCCGGTATGAACAGATCTTTGAACCTGAATTCGAATGGGTGTCTGAAAAAATACCAAAAAGACAACCCTGGGCCCATAAGCACAGTGTCGGGAAGTTGCTCGTAGTTGCAGGTTCGACAGGGTATACCGGAGCTGCCGCAATGGCTTGCCTGGGTGCCCAGAGGTCCGGTGCAGGGCTTGTGACACTGGCCTGTCCTGAAAGCCTGAATCTGGTTTTTGAGCAGAAGCTTACCGAGACGATGACTTTCCCGGTAGCGGAGACAGAATCAGG
>CAYRTF010000059.1:0-4043 GCA_964427165.1 uncultured Actinomycetota bacterium
GTATTGGGATAATCAGTTAACAACATAACATTAATTTCTCCTTTAATGCCATGAGGCTTTCCGATTACCCCAATTAATCTTGCATCTACATTATCTTGCGGCATTTATATTTAAGCTACAACAAATCTACCAAATAATAAAAAGATCAATCCATTATCTTTACAATTGATGACTTACCTCTCTTAGCAGACGCTGCTCTCATAACAACCCTTAAAGCATTTGCGGTACGACCTTTTTTTCCTATTACTTTACCGAGGTCTTCTTCCGCAACCTTAAGTTTGAAGATAATGGTCTTTTCATCTTCCTCTTCTTCCTCGATATCGACATCGTCAGGATTGTCTACCAATTCTTTTACCATGTACTCCAGTAGTTCTTTCACTTCCATACCTCCAAGTTTAATTGTTATAACTACACCTTTAGGTCTACTATATTAAATAGTTTTTGCACAGTATTAGAGGGTTTGGCACCCTTTTTGATCCAGTCAACCGCCTTATCCTTATCCACCGTAATGGTTGAGGGATCAGTTTTGGGATCATATGTTCCTATTCTTTCAATAAATTTTCCGTCCCTGGGGGACCTGCTGTCTGCCACTACAATTCTGTAATAGGGCTGTTTTTTTGACCCTATCCTGGTCAATCTAATTTTTACACTCAATCCAGAAAACCTCCAACTCTAAAATACAATCTTACGATTTAATAATTATATATGTTTATCTCTAACTTGCAAAACATTTTTTAAATCTCCGCCCGGTCCCCAAAAGGCAATCCCAGCTTGCCTTTAAGCGATGAGAAATTCTTCATCATCTGTTTTGTCTTTGCAAATTGCTTTAGTAATTTGTTTACCTCGTTTACCGAATTGCCGCTTCCCATTGCTATTCTTTTTTTTCTGCTGCCGTTTATGGTATCCGGGTTTCTTCTTTCGCCAGCAGTCATTGAATTTATGATCGCCTCCATCCTATCAATGTGGGACTGGTCAAAATCTATCTTTTTAAAGGCTTTATTATTTTTTGCAATCGGGAGCATGGACATCACTTTATCAAGGGAACCCATTTTCTTGATAGCCCTGAGCTGTTCTATGAAGTCCTCGAAATCAAGCTGCTGCCTTTCGATCTTCTTGCTTAGCTCTTCTGCTTTTTTCTCATCAAATACTTTTTCGGCTTTTTCGATCAGTGTCAGCATATCGCCCTTGCCAAGTATTCGCGATGCTATCCTGTCAGGATAGAACAGGTCGAAGTCATCAACCTTTTCTCCATTTGAAACAAATTTTATTGGTTTCTTAACCACATAGTATATAGAAAGCGCAGCTCCGCCTCTTGTGTCGCTATCGAGTTTCGTCAGAAGGATCCCGTCGCATTCAACCGCAGAGTTGAATGCGGAAGCAATACTGACCGCCTCCTGGCCCGTCATGGCATCAAGTACAAGATATATCTGATGTGGTTTTACAGTGTTCCTGATCCTTTTGATCTCATCCATCATCCCTTCGTCTATATGGAGCCTTCCAGCTGTATCTATAATGATCACATCACTGCCTGCCCTCCTGAATTTTTCAACTCCCTCTTTTGAGATCTTTACAGGGTCCTTTTCTTTTGTGGAATAGACCTCAATACCTATTGATTCCGCCATATCGGTTAATTGCAATATAGCCGCCGGACGGTATACATCTGCAGCAATAAGCGAGGTTCTTTTCTGGTGTTTTTTAGTTAAATAGTTTGCAAGTTTTATTACTGATGATGTCTTTCCTGTTCCCTGGAGTCCTACCATCATTATGATGGTAGGTCCGCTGGAAGCAAAATTTATAGAACCGCCGGTAGACCCCAGCATCCTTATCATCTCATCATTTACTATCTTTATTACCTGCTGGGAGGGAGTAAGGCTTTCAAGTACTTCTTTGCCAAGAGCCTTGCTTTTAAGGTTTGCAATAAATTCCTTTACTACTTTAAAGTTTACATCAGCTTCGAGAAGCGCGAGTTTTATTTCCCGCAAAGCGCTGTCAAGGTCGCCCGGACTGAGTTTCCCCTTATTCCTTAACTTGTAAAACAGGTCCTCAAATTTTGATGTCAATTGTTCAAACATTATTAAGCCTGCCTCTTTTTATAAAAATCATCATGAAAATATCATATCAGTAAACTTCACCGGATCAAAATAATAGATACTATCCAATTTTTCACCATTAGTTACAATTTTTACCGGTACCCCGAGGTCATTCTTTATCGTAAGGACTATTCCTCCCCTGGACGTGCCGTCAGTTTTTGTCAGTATTATTCCGCTTACACCCACTGCCTCAGAAAATATTTCCGCCTGACTTCTTGCATTTTGTCCGGTAGTGGAATCAATGGCCAGCAGTACTTCGTCAGGGCCCCTTCCGAGTCTTTTACTTACCACCCTTTTGATCTTCTTCAGCTCTTCCATGAGATTATAGGATGTCTGCATCCTGCCGGCTGTATCGATTATCACCATATCGGCACTTTTTGCAATAGCCTTTTCAAGACTGTCATATACCACTGCTCCAGGATCAGCATTCCTCTGGTGATTTACTGTATCGATATCAAGTAGATCAGCAAAGTGAGTCAGCTGTTCAACAGCGGCGGAACGGTAGGTATCAGCTGCTGCAAGGATTATCTTTTTCCCCTGCTTTTTATACATATCTGCCATCTTTGCGATTGCGGATGTTTTTCCCACTCCGTTCACACCCACCACCAAATACACCGTAGGCGATTCCGCTGAGACTTGAAGCCCCCCGGTCGAACCGCTCCCCAGTATTTCTATGATCTCTGCTTTTAAAAGACCTTTAATACCTTCAAGGTCCCTGATATTTTTTTCGTATGAATTATTTTTTACACTTTCCAGTATCTTATCCGTTGTATTTATACTGACATCACTCAATATGAGCTGTTCTTCAAGTTCATCCCAGAACTCATCACTTGAGCTTTTGAACTTGTTCCATATCTTACTGATGTTTTTAAATATTTTTCTCATTTAGGAGCCTTTCCTAAAGCTGGATCTGTATAAAAATATCAGACTGCAGGCTCAGGTCCCGGTTTCCGGACAGGTTCCTGGCGCCAGTACCGCATAGATCGATTTATTTTTTATGTGTTTCTTCTACACCTATGATGCCGTTAAAATTATTCTTATCTATCTTTTCAGATATAACTTTTGATATTCCGTCTGATTGCATGGTAATACCATAAATAGTATCTGCTATTTCCATTGTCTTCTTCTGGTGAGTGATGATTATTACCTGCTGCTGTTCTGAAAATTTCTTTACAAGGTTCAGGAACCTTTCAATATTTGCATCATCAAGTGCAGCATCAGCCTCATCAAAAACATAAAATGGAGATGTATTTATAGAAAATATTGAGAAAAGGAATGCCATCGATACCAGTGATTTTTCTCCACCAGAAAGAAGTGACAGCGATACAAGTTTATTATTTCCTATATCAACCTCCAGGTTCACGCCGATCTCCTCACTTTCTGTGACATCACTATTTCTGTCAAGCTGCATCTCCCCTTCGCCATGAGGGAAGAGCAGTTTGAAGTACTGCCTGAATTTTTCATTTATCATCTCGAATTTTTCCAGGAATATTTCACTGATCTTTTTATTTATATCCTTTATAAGTTCCTCGAGCTGCTTTCTGCTATCGACCAGATCACGCCTCTGTGTATTTAAAAAATCAAATCTCTTTTTTATCTTAGCATAATCTATGGCAGCATTAGGGTTAACATTTCCATAGTTACGCATCTTATTTTTTAATTTCCTGACTTTTATTTCGCTCCCCCGGGGATCTTCCGAGGGCTTGAAATTCTTTGAAGCATATTCAATGGACATATTGTAATCATCGACTATTGCGGTACTTATATATCTTACCTTTTCCCTTATCTGTTCCTTCTTGAGGTCGATCTTATATATTTCATTTTCAAGAGTATTTTCCTTTATTTTTAGATCGCCGATATCGGCGTTAAATTTCTCAATATTTTGCTGGTCCCCTGATATAAGTCTTTTTTGTCTTTCAAATTCAGGATAAAGTCTTTTCTTGATCTTTTCAG
>CAYRTF010000059.1:4053-8235 GCA_964427165.1 uncultured Actinomycetota bacterium
GTACCCCATATATCTCCGATGCCCGGGAAAGATTTATCTTGCATAACTCCTTTAAAGCCCCGACTTTCCTCATCCTGGACTCAGATTTTTTCCTTTCCTCCTCAAGCTTTTTCTTTCTTTCAGCATCGAGCTTTTTTATTTTGGAGGACTCACGCGCGATATTGCCTTCTCTTATCTCATTAAGGACCTTCGCCATCTCATCAGAGAGTACCCTGCCATCATTTTCCAGTTCTTTTGCTATGATATTTTTGCCTAAAGCATCTTTTACCTTATTTAAAAAGATCTTGAACTGCTTGTCTATGGATTCCATTTTCTTTGTGATCTTTCCAAGAAACGAAAGGTCCATGATCTCTTTTTCTTTTTCCAGCGCTTTATCCGCCGCTGAATCTCCCGGTGCGGACCCATTCTTAAACTCCAGGTCAAACATATTGTAAAGGGTTGAAAACACATTTTTTTTGCTATCAATAAGCGCAATAATATTTGAGAGCCTGGTCCTTCCTGATTTGAAAGCTTCGATCTTTGCTTTCCATGATTCATACCCTGCCTGTTTTGAACCAATGGTATTTATAAGCCTGCTCTTCTGCCTTTCGACTTCAACTATCCTGTCACTGATCGTTTTGATCTCTTCTTTTGTTTTCTTATAAGAATCTTCCTGTTTCTCCCATATAATATTAAAGTGTCCAAGATTTGTAAGAAATAGTGATATTTCCTCACTTTTAAGCTCACCTGCCACTGTTGCATATTCTCTTGCCCTTTTTGCTTCTATTTCCAGTGGATCCATTGTCCTCTTGATCTCTTCCAGCAGATCGTCCAGGCGTTCGATATCATCCCTTACTTTTTCCATTTTTGATATGGATCTTTTCCGCCTGTTCTTATGCTTTGAAATTCCCAGGGCCTCATCTATGACCATCTTCCGTTCGACCGGCTTGAGAAGCGCTATCTCATTTACCTGGCCCTGATTTATGATCACATGCAGGCCCTTGCCGATCCCGGTATCTGAGAGCAATTCCTGTATATCCATAAGCCTGCAGGGAGATGAGTTTATGAAGTACTCGCTTCCCCCTTCTGCATGTACCCGCCTGGTGATCTTTACTTCACTGAATTCTACATCGAACAGTTTGTCTTTATTATCAAAAAGAAGGGACACTTCTGCTATGGCCATCTCTTCTTTTTTGCTCCTGAAAATAACATCACCCATAGTACTTCCCCTGAGTGATTTGGGGCTCTGCTCGCCGAGCACCCATGAAATACCATCGGCAACATTACTTTTTCCACTGCCATTGGGGCCCACGATAACGCTTGTCCCCGGTTCAAAATTAAGTATGCTTCTGTTCCCAAAAGATTTAAAGCCCCGGAGTGTTATATTCTTAAGATACAAACTAAGTTTTCTCCTATGCGGGTGTTATATGACCCGGATTAAAAATTAAAAAATTATTTTACACATAGCTGATAAATTGCCATTTACCTACAAATCCAGATTATAGAGCAATTTAAGTGAATTCTTTGCAGCATCCTGCTCGGATTCTTTTTTGCTTCCGCCCTTTCCCCGGCCGATTACTCTTCCATCAAGCATCACTGCGGAGTAAAAAGTCCTTTCATGATCAGGACCCACAGACTTTTCCATCTTGTATTTGGCAAGCTTTGAATAATCCGCCTGGATGGCTTCCTGCAAATATGTCTTATAGTCAGATATCTGGGGAGCATTTATCATATTCTCTATACGCGTTTCATATCTTTCAAGAACCCAGCCTACTGTAAATTTTATTCCACTGTCAACATAAATCGCACCTATCAGGGCTTCAGTAGCATCAGCAAGGATAGAATCCTTTTTCCGTCCCTCGCACGCCTCCTCATTTTCACTTAAGAGCACCTGCTGATCGATCCCGATTGCGCGTGCAATCCTTGAAAGAGTCTTTTTGTTCACAAGTATTGCCCTTATCTTTGCCAATCTGCCCTCGGCAAAATGGCTGTAGTTCTTGTAAAGATATGAAGTAACTGCGAAAGAAAGAACGCTGTCCCCTAAAAATTCCAGCTGTTCATTTCCCCTTGACTGAACATTTATCTGGCGGGCAAATGACCGGTGGGTAAGAGCCTGAACATATATTTTCAGGTTCAGTGGCTCAATACCGAGCTCTTTGAGCCAATCCCTGACTCTTTTTCTTAAAACACCTTCTTCATCACTCATCTGTCTAAAACCGCCGCCATGTTTACCGGCTCACTGCATACATACAGCTATACCGCTTAAATTCAAACAACCTTCCGGTTTCCCGGAAAAATATAAACTGTTATAAATATATTATGAAAAATCCATATTGACTAACCTTTTGAAGAAATATAGTCAAGAACGTCTTTTACCGTGACCATCTTTTCAGCTTCTTCGTCACTTATCTCTATACCGAATTTATCCTCAAAAGCCATGATGAGCTCAACCAGATCCAGCGAGTCCGCTCCGAGGTCCTCAACAAATTTGCTTTCCAGCTTTACATCATCTTCGTTAACACCAAGAACATCCACAAGTATTTCTTTGAGCTTGTCAAAATTTTCCATACCTTTTCTCCTTTAATTTTTAATTTCCTATTATTATAATTAATTAAATTATAATTTCATCAATTTTGACTACAATTTTTTGTAAAAGTTTTAATTATTTATAAAGCTCTATCTCTTTTTTTATTTTTTCAACAAGATCAGTCTGCAGGCTTTCCTGTGCTACCCTGATAGCATTTCTTACTGCCATTGCCTTTGAGCTTCCGTGAGATATTATCACAGGGGCATTAAGTCCGAGCAACTGAGCGCCTCCGTAGGTTTCATAATCAAACTTGTCCTTCATTCCCTTAAGAGGTTTTTTAAGTATAAGAGCCGCTACTTTTGAGATAAGAGAAGATGTCAGGGCTGATTTGACTTCCCCAAAAAACATTTTTGCCAGACCTTCGAGGACTTTAAGTATTACATTTCCCGTAAAACCGTCTGCTACCACTACATCCGCACTCCCCTCAAACATCTCTCTCCCTTCAATATTGCCGACAAAATCAAGTCCTTTTAGACCTTTTAATATCTTGTGGGCCTCTACGGTAAGCTCATTTCCCTTCTTTTCCTCTCCACCAATATTTACAATACCGACTTTCGGATCTTTTACACCGAGGATATTTTCACTATAAACTTTGCCCATCAATGCAAACTGTGCAAGATATATGGGTTTGCAGTCCGCATTTGCACCAGCATCTATGAGGACGAATCTTGAATCTGCAAGAGGTATTACGGCAGCTATAGCGGGCCTGAAAACTCCTTTTATCCTCTTAATATTAAAAAGAGAACATGCCATCACAGCTCCTGTATTTCCTGCGGATAAAAAAGCGCTGCCATTTCCCTGGCCCACAAGTCGCGAACCTATATAGATCGATGATTCTTTCTTATTTTTAAGGACATCAGATGGAGACTCATCCATCCCGACTTCCTGGGTGCTCGGCAGTATCTCAAGACCGGTGACACCGGATCCCCCTGGACCCGCAGCATTCCGGATGATGTCTTTATCACCAACAAGCTTCACTTCTGCAGAATACATGGCAGATGCCTCAAGAGTTCCCCTGACGATCTCCATGGGGGCATAATCACCACCCATGGCATCTACTATTATTGGATATTTAGTGGATCTCTCTTTCACTTATAAAACCTGGTCGACATTGTCTATTTTTTAGAAAGTTCAAGAATGCCGTCAGTATCAATATATTCTCTCACTACTTCGACGATCTTATCTATTTTCTTAACTTCGTGAAATCTTACTTGACCGATTATATCCCCGGCTTTTTCTACTGCTGTTAGAGTATCATAATTTACCAGTATCATTGGGACCCCCAATTCCTCAGCTCTTCCAAGCACTACAGAGGAAGGCTGGAAATTACCTGTAAGTATCAGACATTTTGTAGGTGTCTCGAGTGCGGCCAACTGCACATCTGCACGGTCGCCGCCGGTTATGACAGCTTTATTTGCTTTCCGCCTGAAAAATTTCAAAGCCTGTTCCTGACCCATCGCCCCCACCATAAAGGTTTCGACCAGCTCATCTGCTTTATCTTCTGCACAAATTATCTGTCCGCCAAGAAGATCCGCCATCTCCCTGACGCTAACAGATGAAAGGATCTTATCAGAGATCACATAACCATAAATATTTATTTTTTTCTTTTTAAGATA
>CAYRTF010000060.1:0-5086 GCA_964427165.1 uncultured Actinomycetota bacterium
GTATTATAGAAAAAACTAATTGAATCTATATTTGTTTTAACAGTACTTTTTCTTTTAATTGTTTGTTAATCTTGTATATTCCTAATACCCGGTCTTTGATTTTCAATCACTTCAATCCGCTTAAGCAAAATATTTTTTAAATCATTTCTGATATCAGTATATTTTGGATCTGTGATCAGATTATTTCTTTCATATGGATCCTCTTTAAGGTCGTATAGAAATTCTTCAATATATACTGGAGAATCCTTCATATCATCAGCTACATGATCACCAGGAGCTCTCACGCTATATTTCCATCGGGCAGTCCTGATTGCACGGCCTATTTGTGTTTCGCTTATCTGTATAAAAGCTTCTTTGGGCCAATCTGTACAACTTTTCTGCAGTATATCCTGCAACGGCCTACCCTGCATTTCTTTCGGAGTATCAATACCTGCAATCTTTAAAACAGTTGGTGGTATATCGATAAGACTTGCAATATCTTTAATCTTTTTGCCACCTTCAAATCCTGGTCCTGATATTACCATAGGGACCCTGATAGATGATTCATGACAAGAACGTTTATACTCACCATTCCTTGTTCTGAAATGACATCCGTGGTCACTTGTATATATGATTACGGTCTCATCTTTTATACCAAGTTTGTCAATTTTATCTATTATCCTACCAAGATTGCTGTCAAGACTTTCAATACACCCAAGATAATCCGGATATTCCTCTTCCCAGTCACCTTCAGTACCGACCAGATCACCCGGCACAATATAGTCTTTAAACTTTTCCTTTGAACCATGGGGGCCTTCAAAGTGATTATGGTCATTTTGATGATGGGGTTCAATATATGAAGCAAATAGAAAGAAAGGCTTTTTACCATCCCTTGATTCTAGATACTCCATAACCCAATCTGTTTGGACATCAACTCTATACTTTCCTTCAGGAAACTCTCTTTTATCTCCATTGTCATCAAACATATGACCGTCATATCCATGAGAAGTAAACTCTAAGATATCGGATGAAAGCCAGAAATCCTTAAAACCTCCCCGCCTTTCAGGTGGTACAGGGCCGCTTTTACAATCAAAAGTGATCTGTCCCGGACCTTCCTTACCCCTATGTGATGCAAGATGCCATTTTCCAATATATCCTACCTCATATCCGGTTTCTGAAAGAAAATACGCAATAGTCTTTTCATTTGTGGGAAGACATCTTCCATTTACATAAGTATTTATTTCAGTAGGATATTTTCCAGTCATAATAGAAGAGCGTGCAGGACCGCATACCGGCTGGCATGTAAAAGAATTATTAAATATTACTCCTTTTTCTGCCATTTTATCCAGATTTGGGGTAATATTTATCTTCTGACCATAACAACCGCAGGAATCTGCTCTTTGCTGATCGCTGAAAATAAATATGATATTTGGTTTTTTATCCTTCATATTTCTTAAATATACTCCTCATGTAGCTTAAAAAGCTCCTCCACCATCTTATCAATGTCGCTTAATGTCATAATAGCTACTGTTAAGGGATCCAGTTTTATTGCCATCTTTGCAAGTTCCTTTTTCCTGTCCAGATCAGTTTCAATGATTGCTTTTGCCGCAAGTATTTGTACATTGATATTTGTACGGTTGAGGGCAGCACATTGCTCCGGAAGATCGCCTATATGGCAGGGATGTATCCCTGATTCATCTATTAAGCATGGCACTTCTACGCATGCAGAGTATGGGAGATTAGTTATAATACCTTCATTTAAGACATTTATATTGGAACTGTAAATAGTATTCTTCTCAATAGCAGCAATTATTTTGGGAAGATACTCTCCTGACATTTTTATTTCTATTTTTTTATCACTGTCTATGATGCTTACTATGTCCTCAAAGTATTCCTCCCTGTTTTTTCTGAGCTCAAGGTTCCATCTTTTTTCAATTCCATATTCTTTAGTGAGATCTACATTCTTTCTAAAATATGGAAGATATTCAGAAAGATGCCAGGGTGATTCGGTAATAAAATATCCAAAATGCTTAAGCATCTCAAACCTTACCATATCATTTAATCTCTCAGTTTTTGCATATTTATTATTATCAGCAAGTTTTAGTATTTCATCCTCATCACTGGCTATTTCTTTTAATATCGGGTATGCATCCTTGCCATTTACTTCATACTTTAAATAAAAGGACATATGATTTATGCCTGCACAGAAATAAGATACATCTTCAATTGATGTGTTCAAATATCCCGCCAGCTTCTCTGCAGTTCCCTGTACTGAATGACACAGGCCATATGCTTTAATTTTTGAGGTATTAAATATAGAAAGCATGGATATGGCCATTGGATTTGTATAGTTAAAAAGATATGCATCCGAGCAATACTTTTCCATATCCCTGCATAAATCAAGAAGGGCCGGAACGGTTCTTAGTCCTTTAAATACTCCTCCCGGACCAATTGTGTCTCCAACATTTTGATTCACTCCATATTTGTCTGCTATCTTAAGTTCCTTTTCATATGCTTCTTCTTCCCCTACTGATATTGTCGTTACTACATAATCAGCTCCTCCTAAAATTTCCTCTCTTTTAGTTGTGCTTTCTATTTTTATTGAGCTTTTTTGCTGATCTCTCATCCGTGTAATAAGTTTGGTCATTGTATCGAGCTTTTCCTTATCAATATCCACTAGTGAGACCTTATCCAGTTTTAAACCGTCGTCCAGTAATAAATCACCAATAAGATTTTTTACAAAAACCTTGCTTCCGGCTCCTATTATAACTAGCTTGCTCATTATTTCCCTTTTTATTTTTTCTTTTGATCCTAAGAACTATTAATAATTCTTAGAATTTGATTAGATATTTAGTCACAGCCTAACAACATGATCAATCTTTCGATATGGATCAGGAATAATTATCTCATTCTTCCATTATGTACAGCTTCATCCAATTTATAACTACTTCTTTAAATAATTTATTTTATCCTTTAAGCCCTGTCATTGTTATTCCCTTAACAAAGAATCTCTGAAAGAACATATAGGCTATAAGTACAGGAACTATAATAAATGAAGTAGCGGCAGCTGTTGGCCCGGGTATAGGTCCTCCCATTGATTGGGTATATCTTGCAAGTATCAGGGAAAGTGTCTGCATATCTGGGGTGTTTACCACAACAAGCGGCCATAGCAGTTCATCAAGGCTGTGCAGAAGAGTAAGTATCCCCACAACTGAGATTACCGGTTTTGCAAGAGGGAATACGATTTTAAAAAGAATTCTCCACTCACTGGCGCCGTCAACCCTTGCAGCTTCAAGAACCTCATCCGGGATACCATACATAAACTGTCTTACCAGAAATATATGGAAAGCCGCCATTATAAATGGGAATACAAGTCCGGAATAAGTATTTAAAATATTTAGTTTTCCCGCTAAGAAGTAAAGTGGTATTACCGCTGCCTGGTGTGGTATCATAATGCTGCCCATGATCAGCATAAAAAGAGCGTCTCTGCCTCTGAATTTAAACTTGGCCAAAAGATACCCCGCACAGGTTGAAGTAAATACAGTAAATGCCGTTATTGATACTCCGATTATAATACTATTAAGATATGCCCTGGGAAGAGGATCATGAAAAAGAACCCTCCTGAAATTATCAAGGGTCCAGGTGGTTTTAAAAACATTTAATTCAAGTGTAAGTATTTCTATATTTGGCTTAAATGCTGATACTAGCATCCATAAAAATGGAATAATTACTACTATGCTGCCAAGTGCAAGAAATATAATTATTATTGCCTTTTTTATTTTACTTTTCTCATCCATTCTCTAAGTCCAATCTTTTTAATGTTCAATTTTTTCCTGATATGACCTGTAGATAATATAAACAAGGCCTAAAAGAAGAAATATCATAACTATTGCATAAACACTTGCCCTGCCAAATCTTAAGGCTTCAAAAGCTTCTTCCAGATACTTTACTGCAAGCACTTCTGTGGAGTGATTTGGCCCCCCTACAGGGTCTGATAATAAATAAACCTCAGTAAAGGTTCTGATGGCGCCAATAGAAGATATGGCAAACAGGAATATAAGTTGGGGCCTGATATGTGGAATCATGATTTTTGTAATATATTGCCAGCCATAGGCCCCATCTATTTTTGCAGAATCAATTATTGAGTCCGGTATTTCGTCCAGGGCAGTATGAAGTATTATCATCTTCATTCCCACTACCCTCCAGACAAACATAACCATTATTGAAAAAAGTGCTGTCTTCTGATCTCTTAGAAAGACTGGCGCCTCTATGGGAAGAATAAAATTCCAGAGTTGGGCCAAAAAACCTGTATGAGGAAAATATAGTTGCCTCCAGATAGCAGCAGTTGCAACAAGTGAAGTTATTGTAGGCAAAAAATATATTCCTAAAAATAATTTTTTTACCCAGCCGGATAATTTATGGATATTATAAGCCAGGATAAGTGCTATAATAATAGCACCAAATACAGTGACTGCTAAATAAATAATATTATTGGTTATGATCTGTCTAAATACTGGGTTTGTAAATACTTTTTCATAATTTTTAAAGCCTATAAATTCTTGCTTGGTTATTAAGTCCGTTGAAAAAAAAGATAAATACAGGGAATAAACAAATGGCCATACAGTGACTATTAAAAAGTATATTAGTACTACTATACTTACAGTGGTCGCAAAACTGTTTATGCGAAGTTTTTTCATTATAGCATCCTATCATTTGGAGAAGGGAGCGTTAATGCTCCCTTCCCTTTTTCAATAATTATTATTGGTCCCTAAAATCTGCTTCCTGTATATTAAACTGTGTCGTCATCTCTACTAAGAATTCATCCAGTGTCAGATCTCCACGCATAAGTTGATGGGTAAGTTCTTTTACTAAATTATTTATAATTACTCCTCTAGGAATCATACTGCCTGAATCTATCAATCCATTAGCAAAATCTTCAGAAAGCTTTGCCATTGTTATGACTTTTTCGTTTGTTTCTTTGCCGGCTTCAGCTCTTTCAAGTGTATAATCCACCCACTGCTTAATGTTTATTGCACCCCCCCAATCAGAACCTTCAAGAGGCATATTAAAGAAACTTGGATTATCTATTATTTCTCTCACATAAAGT
>CAYRTF010000060.1:5096-8212 GCA_964427165.1 uncultured Actinomycetota bacterium
TTTCATCTCCCTCTAACTTGCTTGAAAGCATAAAACTAGAATGGTGGTATAAAACATTTGCAATCCCATCTGTTTCGTAAAAATCAGGCATTTTTATGTAATCCATATCTAGCTCTGGATAATTGGTGCTATAGAATCCCTTTCCCCAGGGGCCAGTAAGCTCAAATGCTGCAAGTTTAGTGGGAAATACAGTATGTACATCACCGGCATCTACGTCCCATAGTCCGTTTTCTCCCCAAGAAAGCATAATCTCATGTATTTTTCTGGATTCAGGTATGGTCCAGTCCCAGACTCCGCTTTCCTTATCAAACAGCTTATCTTCTGCACCCCACTTATATATATGGCCTAATGCAAAATTTCCCAATTGCCCGGGATGAAGCCAGAATGCTCGCATATCACCATTATAATATTCCACAATCTTTTTTCCGGCTTCTTCCAGCTGCTCCCATTTTTCAATAGCATTCATATCTATTCCTACTTCATCAACCACATCTTTATGATAGAGCACGCCACCAGCAGCACCGCTCCATGCTGGAATACCGTATATATCGCCATTTTCATCTGTAAAATGGTCTAATGCTAAATTAACATATAGTTTTTCCCTAAGCTCTTCCTGCGTATAAAGGTCCGGGGTTAATTTCATAAATATTCCGCTAACATCCTGTGCGGTTACCCAGGAATCATAGCCGTGCATTATCGCAGGTTCATCACCGGCTGCAATCGATGGTAACAACTTTTCTAGTAAATCCCCATAAGGAATATACGATACATTTATCGTAATATTCGGATACTTGGCTTCAAATACCGGGATATATGCATTGAGCCACTGCTGGTGAGAAGATGAGTCCTGCATCCACATATCTAAAGTGACATCACCTTCAGGTATTTTAGAGTCTGCCTCTTCGGTGGGGGCTTCAATCTCAACAGTTTCTGTTACTGTTTCCACAACAGTTTCTACAACAATTTCAGGCTCCTTGCAACCCATGCCCATAAAAAGCATTGAGGCCACAAGAACAGCTGCCAATAAAATTAATAATACTCTTTTCATTTCAATCAATCCTTTCTTTTAACGTTTCCTTTTACTGTTTTTAACATTTTGTGCTAAAACCTATCTTGAGATTTGCTTTTAAATGCGGCGAGCATAAAGTAAATCTCCCTTTGTTTTACCTATAAACATCACCTCACTTATTTTGATTTAAAAAACTTCTTTATATCACCACCTCCTTTTAGCTTGTTAATCACCAGCTATCAAGTTCTTATTATCTCTATCAATTCATTCAATCTATTGAATCTATTTTCTTGCTTTAGCAACACTTTTTCTCTTAATCATTTTTGTATTAAAGACTTTTGACTGTACTTTTATATCTTTGTCTTCTATTCTATTCAGTAAAAACTCTATGGCAGTTTGTCCGATTTTATATCTATCCAACTCAATAGTAGTAAGTGGGGGATTGACCAATTCTGATAATCTAATATTATCCAGTCCTGTAATGGACACATCTTCAGGTATTTTAATATTATTTGAAATAAGTTCATTCATGATGCCTATAGCAGTTATGTCATTAGAACAGACTATGGCAGTTGGCATTTTCTTCAATCCTAATATTTCTTTTCCTATCTTCTTCCCATTACCTATTCTTAAAGTTCCCTCGATAATCTTATAAGAGATCATCTTATCTTGATGTTTTTCTACAGATTCCTTAAAACAGGATAATCTAATATTTGAAGTATCAATCCCAAGAGGACCACTAATAAAAAGGAAGTCCCTGTGGCCCAGAGAAACTAGATAATCCACAACTTCCTTAATACCCGGCTTATAATTGAAGTATAGATTATCCATTCCTATATTCTTTTCCTCCCAATCAACAAGTACTATATTTACTCCAATATCAAATATTTCCCGGATTAATTTATTATCGATCTGGCTCGCAGCTATTATAATTCCATCAATTCTTCTGCCTGCAAGTGCCTTTATTGACCTTATTGCTACCTCTTTGCCATAATTTGTATTGTTCAAGAAAAGATTATAGCCCTCTTTTTGGGCTATCTCTTCTATGCCCTGAATTACCTCAGGATAGAATGGATTTCTAATATCAGAGATTACCAGTCCGATTGTATTGGATCTGCCGGTCAGTAGGCTCTTTGCGAGAAGATTTGGCTGGGTATAGTTTAGCTGCTCCATTGCTTCCCTAACTCGTTTTCTGGTTTCAGGACCAACAAATCTTGTTTCATTTATTACATGTGAAACAGTGGTTGTGGAAACTTTCGCTATTCCAGCTATATCTTTATAACTGACCATAAAAATAAATTAAGTAAAATAATAATAATAGCCGACAAGCAATGCTTTTCTGCAATGCTTTACGCAAGTGGTTTTATAAATTATCATATATAATTACTGTTGTCAAGCACATAACTTGCTTTTCAGCTCTGAAGAACAACATTTATGCTTTTAGCACAAAATCAGCCACTTACCGCAACTACTAACCAAATAGGATTTTAGGGGGGACTTGTCCAGGACCTGTGATAATATAATTACTTAAGTTGGGGGGGATTTACCTGGAAAGCACCCTGCCTATAGCTAAGGGAATGACGAGAGCCTAATTTGCATCGGTTTGTTTGAAAAATCAGCACCGACTGATTTGGTTCTTAAGTCTTCATAAGCCTTTTTGCCAGACAGTGGAATGCTTTTAGCTCACAGTCCTGCTTGGCGGTTCCATCGCTATTTAAAATAAATTCTGTTTCTATAGAAAGCGAGAGGCCATTTTGGGCTACTATCTTGGCTTCAAGCACATTATGGTAGTAATAGAGGACTTTACCATCCTTTTTTTTGGTAAGACAGTGGGGACAGTGCCTTTCTTTGAATACAAGATGGCCGGTACCGTCTACAGCAATTGTCAGATTGTCAATGAGGCGAAACTTGTCCAGGGCCTTCATCCTTATCAGCCTATTTATCATCTTCTGCCTTACTATATATAGCTCCTCGGGCTTAAGTCTTTCCAGAAAATACTCTACGGTATCATGGTGAGCGACATTTTCGCTGTAGCCGGCAAGTTTGTTAAGATTAAAAAAGGTCTTATCACTGAAGGGACAATAGAGCTAATCTCTTCCTGGCGACA
>CAYRTF010000061.1:0-6776 GCA_964427165.1 uncultured Actinomycetota bacterium
TATGGTCATCTTCTAATACATCAGCTATTTCATTAGCCAGCAGCTCTTTTTCTTCTGATCTTCTATTGAATTCATTATGGTTAAATACTTTGCTATCTCTAGAATGATTTTCTCCTGAATTATTTTCCTTTTCTAAAAATTCTCTATCCTTTTCATTACATTTCATTTCAGATAGATTATCTCCACATTTTCTATTAAGCGATTTTCTTATTTTCTTCCTGATATCGTTAATTTTCTCCTTGTTTCTTTCTATTATTTCATCCCTGGAGTTATCCACAACACTTCCCTCCTCAATCTCGTTAACGTTATTTAAATCAGTTCCGATGAAGTCAGTATCATTAGTGTCCCTATTAGGGACTTCTTGAGGCGCAGTTTTAGGACTTCTTGAAGTCCCTTTTTGGGACTTCAGAGTATCTCTCGATTCCGGTTTTAAAATATATATTCTATTAGGTCTCCCCTGCCCTAACCTTTTATCGATTATAAGCCCGAAATTAGCTAGTAGTTTCTTATAGCGCATAACAGCTTTCCTATCTATTTCTAGGAGAGCTGCCAACTCTTCAATACCGAAAATTAAATAAATATATATAACCCTTCTTATCTTTCCAGTTATTCTGGATTGATAAATCAAGCCTGTCTCTCAGTATGGAATACATAAGCTTTGGACCAAGTGAAAGTCCTTTATATTTAGGATTCTTAAAAAGAGCTTTTGGAGTCTGATAAAATCTTAATGTTATCTCTTCGTTTAGGGTATAGAACCTGTCAGAAGGAGTAGAATTATATTTGTTTCTCTTTGAAAATTTATCTGTGTTGTTGGATAAACAACATTTTTTATGTATTTTTTTATATTATCCATAGACCTATCCATAATCCAAAAAGGATCTTATTTTTTCATCCTTTAAGTTATCTATACTCATTTTAATGACTTATTATTAAAGCCTTAAATAGCGAAAAAGCCCAGTAATACTGGACTTTTAAATAACTCTAATCTTCTTTTTAAATGAAAGATCTAGTTCAATTTGATTATCTCCAGCGGTGATTAATTCTTGTATTATTTCCTTTGGATTTGCAGGTATGTCGCTGGGTGTTTCGCCTCCGCCATTCGCCCCATCAAGCTCCAGGTATTGCACACCATATAATACTATGAACTCATTACTTAAGTAAATCAGATTTTAAATATATTATTACCGCGGATTATCGTGAATTCATTTGTCTGGATGTGTTTTCCACTACAATATTAACTGTTAAAATTCCCTAAATTTATATATAATAATCAAAATATTTATTATAGTTTATTACCTAAATATTTTAATAATATATTATTAAAATATATTTTCAAAGTTTTATTCTAGCTTTTAAGGGATAAAAATAATTACCAGGTCAGAAAAAAACATAGTCAAAAAAGATCTGCAAGCCAGCGAAAACTGTTTCAGGGAGCTCTTTGATCACATGGGTAGCGGAGTTGCTGTTTATGAAGCTACAGATAATGGCAAAGATTTTATCTTTAAAGATATCAATAAGGCTGGCCAGGAAATATCCAGAGTCATAAAAAAGGATATTATTAAAAAAAGTGTCAAGAAGATCTTCCCAGGGGTCGAGGAAATCGGGCTCCTTGATGCTTTTAAAAAGGTCTACAGAAGCGGCAAGCCACTTCACCACCCGATTAGTCATTATAAAGATAAACGTATCTCACAGTGGGTAGATAATTATATTTATAAACTCCCTACTGGTGAAATAGTAGCTATCTATGACGATGTTACCCAAAGAAAAAAGCAGAGCGAGGCTCTTGAAAAAACCAGCCAGAGACTAATACTATTCAATGAAATCTCTAATGTGTTCCTAACTGTTGAAGATGATGAAATGTATGGTAAAGTTTTAAAACTCATACTTAACTTCTTTGAGAGTGAGTCCGGATTTTTCGGTTACCTTGATAGCAGAGGCAATCTGGTAATGCCTTCACTTACCAGGGATGTCTGGGACAGATGCAAGATGCCTGATAAGACATTCATATTTTCGCCTGATAAATGGGGTAATGGTATCTGGAGCAGGACTCTAAAAAACAAGCGGACTTACTGTTTGAATGAACCTTTCAATGTGCCGAAGGGACATATTCCGATAACCAGGGGAATATCCATACCCATACTGTACAGGGACAACCTTGAAGGAATAATAATGATAGGAGAGAGAGAATATGATTACGGGCCAGAAGATATTCTTATCCTGGAAAACCTGATCACAAGCATGGCTCCGGCTTTGTACGCAAGACGGCAAAATGATCTACATGAAAAAGAAAGGTTGAAAGCAGAAAAAAAACTTAAATTCATGTCATTTCATGACCGGCTGACAGGGATCTATAACCGGACTTACTTTGAGGAAGAACTTTCCAGGCTTCAGAGAGGCAGGGATTTTCCGATCACGATCATTTCCCTTGATGTTGATGGATTAAAAATAGTAAATGATAACCTTGGTCATCTGGCTGGAGATGACTTACTGAATTCCATCGTTTCTACTGTAAAGAAGGCAATCCGCAGCTCTGAAGTTTTCGCGAGAACCGGCGGGGATGAATTTGCTTTGATACTCCCCCGCACACGTTATGATACCGGAAAGTTGGTCATTTCCAGAATAAAGAAAGAGATCATCAAATACAATTCAAACCACAATAATATACCTCTATATATCTCTTCAGGAATAGCTTCAGCTTTTACAAACTCTGACTCCCTTGCAGACACGTATCAAAGAGCTGATTCTGCTATGTATAATGAAAAGGAGCTTCAGGGCAGAAAATCACGGAAAAAAGTATCTGCATACATCTCGAATATGAAATAAGTGCTCTATATTTACGTTTAAAAATACCATAAAGACTATTTCAATAATTATCCATAATAAAATATAATATTTACCATGAAATACTATGGTGCCACAGATATAGGTAATATGCGTGAGAAGAATGAGGATTGTTTCCATGCTGAAAACAAACTCTTCATTGTGGCTGATGGAATGGGAGGACACCGTGCCGGAGAGGTGGCCAGCAGATTATCAGTTGATACATTTGTCAGATCCTTCAATGAGGACATCAATAAGCACTCCAAAATACAGACAAGGTTCATTAAGAATATTATTCTAAGGTCCATCAAGCTTGCCAATGATGAAGTATTTAAAAAATCACTTAAGGACCCTGATCATTCTGGAATGGGCACTACTTTTACTGCTTGCTTTTTACATGAGGGAAATATCCATATTGTTCATATAGGTGACAGCAGGGCATATCTTTGCAGAGATAAAGATATTGATCTCCTTACATCGGACCATACCTTTGTCGGTGAACTATACCGCCGGGGGGAGATAACTTATGAGGATACTTTTAATCACCCGCGGAGGAACTTCCTTACAAATGTGCTTGGAGTATCTGATGAAGTTGATCCTGATTACTTTACCTTAAAGATCCTTCCAGGAGATTCCCTTATCATCTGTTCTGATGGACTAAATTCTGTGGTAAGGGATGAGATCATTTTAAAATTATCAGAAAAATATACGGAACCTGAAAATACTGTGAAAAAACTTATTGAAAATGCTTTGAAAAATGGTGGGAATGATAATATCACAGTCATTGCAGTCAGGTTCTAGAAAGATCATATAGATTTGGATTTTGATAAAGAAATATTAATATCAAATAGGTACAGAATAGTAAAAAAAATCGCCTCCGGGGGAATGGCCGATATATACCTCGGAGAAGATCTTAAACTTAAGCGCAGGGTTGCCGTTAAGATACTTTTAAGAAATTATGCCGGTGATAGGAATTTTGTTGCCAGGTTTAAAAGTGAGGCCCAGATCCTGGCAAAGCTAAAACATCCGAATATCGTTGATATTTATGACTGGGGTAAATTTGATGATTCATACTTTATCATAATGGAGTATGTGGATGGTATATCCCTTAAAGAACTGATCGACCAAAAGGGGGCCCTTGACCCCAGAGCTTCTACGCATCTTGTCATTCAAATCTGTGAAGCTCTCATGTTTGCTCATAATAATAATCTTATACACAGGGATATAAAACCACAAAATATCCTTATAGCACCCGAAAAAAAAGTGAAGATCACTGATTTTGGCATTGCCAAATCCCTGAATACTGATATCACAAAAACTTTAAATATAATAGGGACCGCTCAGTATATCTCTCCCGAACAGGCGCGTGGAAGTGTTCTGGATAATAGGACCGATATATATTCACTGGGAGTAGTATTTTATGAGATGCTTACCGGGGATACGCCCTTTAGGGGTGATACCTCAGTGGATATAAGCCTGAAGCATGTTAGCGAAGAACCCGTTAAACCGTCTTCGCTGATTTTAGATATTCCATTAAAGCTCGAGAAGATAGTTATGGCTTGCCTGGAAAAGGATCCCGGCAGACGCTATGAAAACATTGAAGATCTAAAAAAAGATCTTAATAACTATCTTGAAGGCAAGCAGGTATTGCTTGGGAAAAACAGGAAAGAACATAAAAGAATAAATGTTTTTGCCAGGTGGATCAACAAAAATTCCATGGCAGCCGCAGCAGCAGCCGCCGCAACTATATTTTTTGCACTATTTTTGACTTATGCGATTCTTTTTTATGGAAAAGAACCTGTAGCGGTAGAAGAAACAAAAATACCCCCCATTCATGATATGCATATTGATGCCGCAAGACAGACACTGTCATTTTATAATCTGGATATGGAAGTAATCGGGGAGGTATATAGCGATACTGTTCCTGAAAACTATATTATTGAACAGGACCCAGGGTCAAATAGCATTATTGCTCCAGATAGGACCGTAAAAGTCGTTGTGAGCATGGGCATTAAAAACCCGCGCTTTCCAGTACCTAATATAATTGGACTTGAGCTTCAAGAAGCCAGTAAAATACTGGAATCTATGGGCCTTGAGGCCGGTACCATATCGGAGGAATACTCTGAAGAGTTTGCAAGGGATCATATAATCAAACAAAATCCTTCCTATGGTGAGACAGCGGCCAAAGAAGATACTGTAGATATTATTATTAGCAAGGGCATCCAGACTATAGTGATCCCCAATATAATAGGATTAGACTATGTATATGCTTCAAATTATCTTGAATCTATGGGGATAACTGTCATGACGAGCAAGATTCCATTAACAGAGGGGATACCTCAGCCTGGATTGGTGGTTTCAGTTATCCCTCAACCAGGAACAAGCATAGGGGCCGGAAGCACAGTAGAGTTAAGGATATCTACATCCGAACCATTAATTGAAGTCCCGGATCTTACGGGACTGGATCTTGAACAGGCATCAGAAAGACTTAAACTTCTTGGTATTGGAATAGAAATAAGCTATATTGATACGGATTATTCGTTTCAGAAAGGAGAGATCCTGGACCAGTTACCCCTACCCGGTTACTTCATCTCTTTAAATTCTTCTGTAGTACTGTTTGCCGGTAGATAGCGTTCCTTATTATTCTCTTGTAAAAGATCCCATACTCTCAAACTTCTCTGCTCTCTTCATGACAAGTTCTTCGCCACTATATTTACCCAGCCTGCCCATTGCGTCTGAGATATATCTTTTTACTATCCTTACCATCCTCTTGGGATCATTTTGTGCCCCGCCTATCGGTTCATTTATTATCCTGTCAATAATACCGAGTCTTAAAAGATCTTTTGAAGTGAGCTTCAAAGCTCTTGCCGCCAGTCTGGTGCCTGAAGGATTTTTCCATAGGATTGCAGAACAAGCTTCAGGGGATATTACAGAATATGTCGAATTTTCAAGCATTGCTATTTCATTTCCAACAGCCAGTGCGAGGGCTCCTCCGCTTCCGCCTTCACCGATAAGTACGGCTATAACAGGTACCTTCAGCTCAAACATAAGCTGTATGCTGTGTGCTATGGCGCTTGACTGGCCATTATCCTCAGCATCTATTCCGGCATATGCTCCCGGGGTATCAACAAATGTTATTACCGGAAAACCAAATCTATCCGCTAGCTTCATTATCCTCTGGGATTTCCTATAACCCTGCGGGACACTGGACCCAAAATTATATTTTATTCTTTCCTTTATATCCTTACCTTTATTGTGGCCAATAACTGCCACCGTCCTGCCCCTTATTTTCCCCAGACCCGCCATTATTGACTGGTCCTCCATGGAGAGCCTATCTCCCGAAAGACTGACAAAATCCGTGAAAATGCCTTTTATATAATCCTGGCACTGCGGTCTTTCATCATCACGTGAGAGCTCTACGATCTTCCAGATCCTTCCGGACTCACGGTCCACCCTCTTGTAATCATCTATTTTTTTATTCAGGTCTTTTTCAGTATCCTTAAAATGAATACCTGTGAAGAAAGGAACTTTCTTTAATTTATCAAGTTTTGAAAGGGAATTTAGTATTTCTTTAACATAACTTTTCGGGACATCCCCTAATTTTTTTAGATCCATCTCAACCTTTAAATAGTCTTATTAATTTTGAAAGTGTTTCCTTCATCTCTCCCCTATTGATGACCATATCTACCTGGCCGTTTTTCAGATTTCTCTCAGACATGCCAAAATCCGGGGGCATATCTTTTTTTATAGTCTGCTTTACGACACGTGGTCCGGCAAAACAGAACAGGGCTCCCGGCTCTGCTATAATTATATCCGCAACCGTGGAAAAACTCGCACTTACTCCTCCAGTGGTAGGATGAGTGATAACTGAAATATAAGGGATCTTTTTTTCCATGACCCTTCTAACGCTTGATACGGTTTTTGCCATCTGCATCAGAGATATGATCCCCTCCTGC
>CAYRTF010000061.1:6786-8173 GCA_964427165.1 uncultured Actinomycetota bacterium
TCCTGGCTCCGCCCGATGCAGAAAAAAGTATCAAGGGAATATTTTTTTCTATACTTAGATCTGCCAGATTCTTTATCTTCTCACCGACAACACTTCCCATGCTGCCGCCCATAAAACTAAAATCCATGACCCCGACAGCAACTTCATCACCATTTATTTTCGCTTCGCCTACTATTATCGCGGAATTAAGACTGGTCTTTAATTTGGCTTCCTTTAAACGGTCAGGATAAGACCTGAGATCAAAAAATTTTAAAATATCAACAGAACTTAAATTTCCGTTTTGTTCTGTAAAGCTGTTTTCATCTGCAGTCATCTGTATCCTCTCTCTGCAGCTGATATAGGAATGGTTATTGCAATATGGACATACCTGCAGATTCAAAAGATATATTCCTCTTTCAATATCCTTATTGCATGACTTGCATTTAACTATTTTATTCTTATCTGTCATATTTCTTAAATCCCAGCGCTACATTGTGACCGCCAAAACCCATAGAGTTAGAAACAGCCACATTTACCACTTTTTCCTGTTTTACTTTTGCGGTATATTCCAGATCACATGCCGGATCCGGGTTGTCAAGGTTTATCGTCGGAGGAATAATATCATTCTTCACCGCCATTATGGACGCTACCGCCTCAATTGCACCAGAAGCTCCGAGACAATGACCGGTCATTGACTTCGTTGAACTCACATTTAATTCATAAGCATGTTTTCCAAAACATTTCTTTATTGCTGTGGTCTCGATCGCATCATTCAATGGAGTGGAAGTACCATGAGCATTTATATAATTTACTTCCTCTTTTGCAATATTACCTTCTTCTAAACATATAGACATGCATCTTGCTACATTTGTTCCAGATTCTTCAAGAGCAGTTATGTGGAAAGCCTCACCAGACATCCCATACCCAAACATCTCGCAATATATCTTTGCTCCCCTCGCAAGGGCGTGCCCGAGTTCTTCAAGTATTATCATTCCAGAGCCTTCACCCATCACAAATCCGTCCCTGTCTTTATCAAAGGGTCTCGAAGCACCTTCAGGATCATCATTGCGGCCAGACATCGCATTCATATTTGAAAAGCCTGACATCCCCACCGGAGTTATCGCAGCCTCGCTTCCGCCGGCTATCATGACTTCAGCAAGTCCTCTCTTTATTATCTCAAAAGAATCACCAATGGCATTGGACCCTGCCGCACATGCAGTCGAGGTTGTCGATACCGGCCCTTTTGCACCACTGGTTATTGAAACATGCGCCGCAGCCATATTTGCTATCATCATAGGTATGATAAAAGGGCTCACTTTGTCTGCACCTTTCTCCAGCAGCCTTATATGCTGTTCCTCCAGGGTGGAAACCCCTCCCACTACGCTTCCGACAAGGACCCCTACCCTGG
>CAYRTF010000062.1:0-8134 GCA_964427165.1 uncultured Actinomycetota bacterium
CTACTGGGAAGGGCTTGCGGGATGGATCGATGAGTTCCTTCTGAAGCGTTATAATGCGATAAGCCCTGAAGATAAAAAATTATATAAAATAGTAGAGGACCCGCAGGAAGCAGTTTCCTATGTCATAAAAACTATTAAAGAAAACGGACTTGCCTGATATCCAGGGCAGGCTTCTAGCTGTTTTCATCTTCGGCTGTTTTAATATCAGAAGGTTCCTTTGGCTGGGCAACATTATTGCCGTTTTCTTCTTCCGGTTCAGCTGCAGCAGCAAATTCAGGCTTGGGCAGAAACCCACTGACTATAAAATTAGTCTTTATGACCTTTATGCCGAGGTTTTCACGTGCTGATTTATTGGCTCTGCTGATAACTTCCTGCATTTTTTCAGAAACGTTTACACCTTTATAAAGCCTGGCAACAATATTTATTATTGCTCCTTTTGACTTAGGTACTAACTTTATCTTGAGGTTATCTACATCCTTGAGGTCAGCTATATCCTCCTGGATCTGCTGGGAAGCGCTTCTTGTTGTGATCATAGCTTTCCCATCACTTACCGAAGCCACATTTGCTGTTCTTAATTTTCTCTTATAGAATTCCAGGACCAGAAGCGCTATTGAGACTATTATGATAGCTACAAAGATGACCGCCATTAAATGGATGTCTGTATTTTCAATGTAATACACTATTCTTCCAAATATATCTGCCCAGTCAAATAGGACCGCATATATATTTACGACTATGACTATTGATGAAATAACTAAAACCAGTAGAAGTATGATAATAATGATCCTGTTGAATATATTCATCGCGCGCCCCTTCCATAATGCTTATTATTGACTTAAACGAAAATTTTCTTTTATTAACAGAAGAAAAAACTATTATCTATCATTATAGGAAGTTTTTATAACTGAATCAATTTTTTTTATTGATCTTTACCCATTGGTCGCGCAGGGTCGAAGTCCTGTTAAATACGATATGATCTTCAGTTGTATCTGGATCCACCACGAAATATCCCAATCTCTCAAACTGGTAGATATCTCCGGAAGCTGCCTGTGCCAGGGAAGGTTCAAGCCTGCAACCGGTCAATACTTTAAGGGAATCAGGATTAATATTATCCTTATAATCTCCATCCCCTTCAGTCTTAAGCGGATTTTCCTTCAAAAACAGGCGGTCATACAGTCTTACTTCGGCCTTGATAGAATGTCTGGCAGAGACCCAGTGAAGGGTGGACCTCACCTTTCTTCCATCAGGCGCATCGCCTCCCCTTGTAGCGGGGTCATAAGTGCAGTGAAGCTCGGTTATATCTCCATTCTTATCTTTTACGGCATCATTGCATTTAATGAAATAAGCATATCTTAGCCGGACCTCTCTTCCCGGGGCCAATCTGTAAAACCTTTTTGGAGGATCCTCCATAAAGTCTTCCCTTTCAATATAGAGTATTTTAGAAAATGGTACCGGTCTCTTTCCCGCCGACGGATCCTCGGGATTATTTATAGCATCAAGCTCCTCAAAACTGTCATCTGGATAATTATCGATGATTACTTTCAAGGGATTTATGACCCCCATGACCCTTGGTGCTTTTTTGTTCAGATCCTCCCGTACAAAATGTTCCAGAAATGCTATGTCTATAGTGCTGTCCGCCTTTGCTATTCCTATCTGTGAACAAAAATTCCTGACCGCTTCGGGTGTATAGCCCCTCCTCCTGATACCGGAGAGGGTAGGCATTCTGGGATCGTCCCAGCCATTTACATAATTATTTTTTACCAGTTCAAGAAGTTTTCTTTTGCTCATAATAGTATATGTCAGATTTAACCTGGCAAACTCTATCTGTCTTGGGCGGTGTATCCCCAATTGTTCTAAAAACCAATTATAAAGTGGACGATGGTCCTCAAATTCCAGGGTACATATTGAATGAGTAATATTTTCAATTGAATCTGACTGGCCGTGCGCCCAATCATATGTAGGGTAGATGCACCATCGGCTGCCTGTCCGGTGATGGACCTGGTGAAGGATCCTGTACATTATGGGATCACGCATATTAAGGTTGGGAGAGGACATGTCTATCTTTGCCCGGAGCACTCTTGAGCCATCTTCATATTTACCGTTTTTCATCTCCTCAAACAATTTAAGATTTTCTTCTACGGAACGGGACCTGTAAGGGCTTTCTTTTCCAGGAGTTTTGAGGGTTCCCCGGTATTGCCTTATCTCACCTGAGCCCAGGTCGCACACATATGCCTTGCCTTTGCTTATAAGCAAAACAGCAAATTCATATAATTTTTCAAAATAATCTGAGGCATAATATTCCCGGTCCTCCCAGTTGAAACCAAGCCAGCTTATATCTTTTTTTATGGACCGTACATATTCAGATTCTTCTTTTGTAGGATTTGTATCGTCAAATCTCAAGTTGCATTTTCCATTAAATTCATCAGCTAGCCCGAAATTCAGGCAGATGGATTTCGCATGGCCCATATGCAGGTATCCGTTTGGTTCTGGCGGAAATCTGGTGTGGACCTTTCCGCCGTTTTTTCCTTTTTTCAGGTCTTCCCTGATAGATTCCCTTATGAAGTCAGTTTTTTCTTGAATATTATCCATTGTAGATCTTTCGTATATATTATACCCGGTTAAAATAAGACTATATTCTAATTAATAGGGCAATTCTTGTCAAAAGCAGGCATGCTGCATAAAGATATGATCTATCCCCTAAGCTCAGGGTGATGTATCTATTACCACATCTGCAGGCATACCGGCTTTTAGTTTCATATCTGGATTCTGGATAAAAATGGTTATTTTATAGACTGTGGTCACCCTGTCATCCCTGGTCTGGATGTTTTTAGGAGTAAATTCTGCTTCATCTGCGATCTTTAAGACAGATCCCCTGAACTCCTCACCAGGGTAGGAATCAACAGTCAGGATGACTTCCTGTCCAGGAAAGATCATTCCGTATTTGTTTTCAGGTATATAGATATCACAGGTCACTTCAAGCAGTTTCCCGACCTCAAATACCGGTGAACCCGGCAGGAGATATTCTCCGGGTTCCGCAAACCTATTGATAACGGTACCTTCTGACGGAGAGACTATTTCAAGCTCCTTTAGCTGCTGTTTGTACAGTTCAAGCTGGACGCTGGCTATGTTTAATTTATCTTCAGCTATCCTGACGGCCAGGTCGTTTTCCCTGACCTGTTCCAGCCTGAGCAATGCAAGGTCATACTGATTGAGTGCATCCTGCAGCTGGACCCTGACAGACTGCTTCTGGGAAGGTCCGGGGTACGATATAGAGGTTGAATCAGATGAACCGCTGGTATTGCTTCCGGTGGTCATGGCATTGATCATCTGCTGGGAACCTGAGTACTCGAGAGATGTCTCCTGGTTGCTGGTACTTTCTGAATTTGTGATCGTTAGAGGCTCATCATAATATATGTAGTGATTATAAAGCAGCAGCTCTTCCTTTATTTCTCCGGCCAGTTCAAGGGATTTCTCAGATAGTTCCACAGTCTGGTCATATCCCAGTATGGCCGCATCAAGTTGTGTTTGAGCTGCGGCCATACTGGCTCTTGTGAGATCAAGTTGTTTTTCAATAAGCTGTGTATCCATAACGGCAACTATATCTCCAGAGCTTACCTTATCGCTTTCCTCAAAAAAGACTTCTTTTAGCTTTCCGCCCGAAGGTGAGCTGAGGGTAACCGTTGATATCTCTATTACTCCTGAGGCTTCTATTATTGAGGGGTCTTCCTTTAACCTGTCGGAGATGTAGTCATAAATAAAATACGATATTACAGCCAGTGCAGCTATTATAAGGACCAGCGGAAGTATTTTTTTTCTCATTTTTTCTCCTTGAAGTATTTTTTACAAATCTTATTCCAGTCTTTTATTGAATCTTACTATAGAAATAACCAATATAAAAATTCCTAAAGCGCCAAGGGCCAGCATCTCATCCCATAAAATATTAAGACCAGCATCTTTAAGGAAGATGCTGACTATTATTACATAAAAATATCTTATCGGATTTATATAAGTCAGGTACTGTATGGCCGGGGGCATATTTTCAATAGAAAACATGAATCCGGACAGCAGGATAGCAGGCAGTGTAAAGAAAAAGGTAGACATCATCGCTTGCTGCTGTGTACGGGATACCGTTGATATAAAGAGGCCCACTCCCAGTGTTGTAAGCAGATACAGCATCATTGCCAGGAACAGTATCAAAAGATTTCCGGTAAGAGGGATCTTAAACCAGCTATATGATACGGCAATAACCAGGACGACATCAATAAATCCGATGATGGCAAATGGTAGAGTTTTGCCGATGACAAGTTCGATCGGTTTTATGGGAGTGACGATCAGCTGTTCAATGGTCCCGTTCTCACGCTCCTTTACAATCGACATGGACGTAAGCATCATTGTGGATATCAAAAGTATGAATGCCATGACAGCAGGTACATTGGACACCCGGCTTTTAAGGGTGGGATTGTACCAGACTCTTACTTCATTTGAGAAGAAATCCAATGTACTGCCAGAATCCACACCCTTCAGGATCTACATCCGCTCTATTCTTTCAAGAATTATGCCCTGTGAAAAATCAAAGCATATCTGACCGGTATAATTCATTATCATTGCGGCTGAATTTGAATTTGAACCGTCGATTATTACCTGTATTTCTGACTGTTTGCCGGACTTCAGGTCCTTTTCAAAATCCGGACCTATCTTGATAACAGTCTCTGCTTCGCCCTTATCAAGGACTTCCTGTATTGCATCTTCAGAGTCGATCATTGTATCAATACTGAATTTTCCACTATTCTCAAAAGCCTGAATAAGATCCAGGCTGTATGAAGATCTATCCATATCCCAGACAGCTGTAGGAATATTTTTAATATCGGTGGTTATTGCATATCCAAAAAGCAGCAGCTGTACTATGGGTACCGCAAAGACCAGAAGCAGCATCCTTTTGTCCCTGCTTATTTGTATGAATTCCTTTATTATTAATTCTTTTATCCTTGACCACATAAGAGGATCCAGACTTTTTTAATATATTCTTATCAGATGGTTTCCGTTAAATAATTTTAGTTTTTATAATATTTTTAAAGATCCAGAATACTGTTTTTGTAAATAGATCTATTTTTAAGCAATTATTCACCAGGAACTAATTAAGTTTTTTAATAAATCGAAGATTTGCGATTATAAACACTATAATGGCAAACACTGCCAGGTAAAGGACCTCGAAACCCAGTATTATAAAGCCGGATCCCTTCAAGAATATTCCCCTCAAAATGATTATATAATACCTGGCGGGCACTAAAAATGAGATATACTGTACGAATTTTGGCATGCTTGCAATCGGGAAGACAAGCCCGGAAAGTATGTATGACGGCAGGAAGGAGATGAGCATTGCCATCTGATAAGATAATACCTGTGATTTTGTCACTATGGATATCGTTATTCCAAGGCTCAGTGCCCCGATCATAAAAATACTGGAAAGTAAAAATAGAAGCACAACACTTCCCCTGATGGGAATGCCGAATATCAGTTTTCCCGATACTACTATGATTGCAAGATCCAGCATCCCTATAATAAAATAGGGTATTATTTTTCCAAGGATCAGCTCATAGGATTTTACCGGGGAAACTATAAGCTGCTCCATGGTTCCGTTTTCCCATTCCCTGGAGATCACAAGTGAGGTAAGAAGGGATGCAATAATAAGCATGATTATAGCTATGATCCCCGGAATTATATAATTTTTGCTCTCAAGCTGCGGGTTGTACCATATGCGTATCTCAGGGTCGACAGGCATTTTCAGGTCCTTAAAATCTCCTGACTCGACAAGTATCTTTGAAGAAAATGCCTGCGTTATACCTTCTATGTATCCATATGCTATTGAAGCTTTATTTGACTGTGAGCCGTCTATTATGGTCTGCACATGCACTTCTCTGCCAGCGAGGATATCCTTCTCGAAGTCCTGCGGTATCACTATGGCGACCTGGCTCTTTAAAGAAAGAATATTATTCTCAATATCGCTGTAGCTGCCGGCATAATCATTTATGGAAAAATATCCGGACTGGCTGAAACTGTCTACGAACTGGCGGCTGTAGGATGAATGGTCATTGTCCAGTACTGTTGTCGGAATATCCCTGACATCCAGGGAGAGCGCATAACCGAAAAGGACAAGCAGCACGATGGGGATGACAAAAGAAAGGATGAGTGATCTCCTGTCCCTCTTTATATGGATAAATTCTTTCTTTGCTATGGCTATTATTCTTTTATGCTTCATATTTATTATGTTCTTTCCTGTACTGTCCGATAAGTGATGTAAATACATCTTCAAGAGAAGGATCCATGGTGCCGTGTGTTCTGCGGTGTGCATCCTTAAGGCTTGCAGGATCGTCTATTGCGATAATCTTTCCATCATATATAAATGCTATCCTGTCACAATACTCTGCCTCTAATAAAAAGTGAGTGGTGACAAATATGGTCTTTCCTTCACCTGAAAGTTCCCTGATAAGTCTCCAAAAATTATTTCTTGAAATAGGATCCACGCCGCTTGTGGGCTCATCCAGAAATATTATAGGCGGATCATGCAGAATGGCGCATCCCAGGGCAAGTCTCTGCCTGAAGCCTACCGGAAGAGGGGATGTCAGCCTTTTTTTCATACCGGTAAGACCGGTTACTTCCAGAATTCTATTCTTTCTGGCTTCTTTTATTTTTCTGCCTACTTTATATATCCCGGAGTAGAAATTTATATTTTCTTCTACTGTAAGATCAAGGTAGAGGGAAAATCTCTGCGACATATATCCAATATTTTGTTTTATCTGCTCACTCTGTCTGTATACATCAAAACCTCCAACGCTGGCCTTTCCTGAAGTAGGAAGCAGGAGCCCGCAGAGCATTCTGATAGTGGTGGATTTACCGGCTCCATTGGGTCCTAAAAAACCAAAGATCTCTCCCTTTCTTATTGAAAAAGAGATCTCATCAACAGCTGTAAAATCCCCAAAGTCCTTCTTTAGCTTATCTACTTCTATTATATCTTTAAAGATGTCCATCAGTATGATGCCTTATTTTGAGTTATTGAAACCAGGAGGGATGTTCCTGTCTGCACCTGTTAAGGTATTTACCATATAAATAAATACATCTTCGATCCCAGGATCCACTCTCTTTATTCCAGTTACCTTTATGTCATAGGCTTCCAGAATTTTTCCAATATTATCGATCGGGAAGCTTCTGCTGCAGTTCAGATGAAGCGTCTGCCCATAATCATTTACTGCAAGGACCAGGGGATCAGCATTGAAGATACCGGCAGCTTTCCGGTTATCAGAGGTGCTGATATCGGCTATATGGCCCAGGTGTTTTTTCTTAAAAGCTGCGGGAGACCCGTGATACAGGAGAGAACCTTTATTGATGAGTATGATACTATCGCATCTTTCTGCTTCATCCATATATGGTGTAGAGATTATTATAAAAACGCCCTCTTCTTTAAGCTCTTTCAGTATTTCCCAGAACTCCTGGCGGGAAAGCGGGTCCACTCCATTTGTGGGTTCATCCAGGATAAGGATCTGCGGCCTGTGGATCATGGCGCAGGAGAGGCCAAGCTTCTGCTTCATACCTCCTGAAAGGTTTTCCGCCCTTCTGTCCATGAAAGGGGTAAGATTTGAAAATTTTAAGAGCCTTTCGATGGTCCTGTCCCGCTTCTTTGCCGGGACCAGATAGAGGTCAGCATAGAAAAGCATGTTTTCCATAACGGTAAGATCCCCGTAAAGGCTGAATTTTTGAGGCATATAGCCTATCTTTTGTTTCACACTTTCAGGATCCTTTTTGATATCTATACCGTCCACAGCAAGGCTGCCGCTGCTGGGATCCATTATTCCGCAGATGATCCTTAAAAGGGTGGTCTTGCCGGCACCATCTGGCCCGAGGAGGCCCAGGATGCCCCTGTCTTCAAGATCCATGGAGATGGGTCCGAGAACAGTTTTTGACCCAAATGTTTTAATAAGATCTACTGATTTTATCATTTAAAAAATAAATCCAATATGGTACTGATCTTTTACCTAAGAAAATGATACATAAAATACAAAATATCTACAATATTTTTAAGGTGTGGCCTCGGTCATACAGAATATCTATAAATCCTTGTGTACGGCCCCATATGCTATAT
>CAYRTF010000063.1:0-5127 GCA_964427165.1 uncultured Actinomycetota bacterium
ACGCAATATACTGCAAAAATATTTAAGTTCTTTTTCTTTGTAAGATAGAGAAGGTATTTTATTGCAAAAAATCCTGACAGATATGCCGACACAAGGCCTGCAAAAAGAATCCATACAGTATTTCCTCCCCCATTAAGTACGGTAGTGGTGGAACGGGATAGCTCAAACACAAACGAGCCAAGTATTATGGGTATTGAAAGCAGAAATGAAAATCTTACCGCTTCCTCCCTTTTAACACCAAAAAACCGTGCAAAAGAGATAGTGGCTCCTGCTCTTGAGATACCCGGAAATACCGCAAGGGCCTGCCCAATGCCAGAAGCAATTGATGAAAGATATGTCAGGAATTTCTTTTGCCTTACTTTTCTTCCCCTGTATTCTCCTCCCCACAGTATAAGGGCCGTCAAAAGCAGGAATACTGCCACTATCAGGGGCCTGGAAAAGATACTCCCTACAAATTCATTAAGAAAAAGACCCATCAACACAGCCGGTACCGTTGCTATTATTATATAAAGACCCATTTTAAAATCTGTACTTCTCCGCCATTTCCTGTTAAATAATCCCAATGCAAATCCCCTTATTATCCTCCACGCATCCCTGTAGAGGACAGTCAGGACCGCAAAAAGTGTTGCAAGATGGACAGTGACCGTGAAGTAAAGGGGCGGGTAATCCCAGCCGGAAAAATATGGGACCACTACCAGGTGCCCGGAACTCGAAATGGGGAAAAATTCAGTTATGCCCTGAATTAAACCTAAAACAATTGACTGTAAAATATTCAACTTATATAATATTTAGAATTTTTATCAATTAATATCTTAATTTCAAGATAGTAACATAAAACTATATAAAATAAAAAATAGAAATGGAGCTTGTTGACAGATGGAATTCCTACCTCAATGGATAAGTACTTTTTTTACTGCAATGACTCCTGTTGGAGAGTTGAGAGCTTCGATACCAATAGCGCTGGGAAGTTATGGGATGGGTATAATAGAGACATATATAATCTCAGTTATTGGAAATCTTGTTCCTGTGGTTATCATCCTCTGGGTGATGGAACCGGTATCCAGGTTTTTAATGAAGAGGTTCAACTGGGCCAACCGCTTCTTCTCCTGGCTCTTTAACAGGACAAGAAAGCGCCACTCGGCTAAATTCGAAAAGTATCAGGGCTTTGCCCTTATCAGTTTTGTGGGAATACCGCTGCCTGTTACCGGCGGGTGGACCGGTGCACTTATAGCTTATGTATTCGGTATCCCGCCGAAGAGGGCCCTGTGGCAGATAACTATCGGTATCCTTATAGCTGGTATTATAGTCACAGTCATCTCAAAGACGGTGGGGTATGTAAAATTTATCACTGTCGGATAAAAGCAGAGATGCGCCCCCCGCATGATTATTTTCAAAACATATTATTTGCCGCTTATAGATATATTTTCTACAAGCACCGTGGGACTTCCCAGATATCCCCCTGCAGGTACAAATTTGAGGTCACTGCCTATCATCTTAAAGCTTTTTAGAAAACTTAAGATATCTGTTGCTATGGTTACTTCCTTTACGGGACTTGAAAGTTTTCCCTTCTCTATCAGCAGTCCCTTGGCTCCTACGCTCATCTGTCCGGATATTGGATTGGTCCCGGAACCAAGGCCAATAATATCCATCACGTAAAATCCCTTACTTACGCTCCTGATAATATCTTCCGGGGTGTGGCTTCCCGGTCTTATATAGAAGTTTGATGTACCTACCGAGGGAGTGGACCTATAAGAGGCTCTCGTGGCATTTCCGGTTGAAAGCGTTTTGTCCTTTCTTGCTGTATATGCATCATAGAGATAGGTTTTAAGTATGCCTTTTTCAAAAACAGCTGTCTTTCCCTTTATCACTCCTTCCCCGTCAAAGGGGCGCGAAGCCAGCCCGCCCGGGAGGGTGCCGTCATCAAAAATATCAGCTTCTATATCAAATATTTTCTTGCCTGTACTATTCTTAAAAAGTGATTTTCCCTTCTGGACAGAATCAGCATTAAGGGTTGATGCGATGACCGCCATAAACTGCGCCGCGACCATGGGATCAAGGACTATGTCCAGGGATTGTGAGTTTATTTTTTTGCCTCCAAGTACTGAAACTGATCTTTCAGCAGCTTTTGCAGCAATTTCAGCCAGTCCGATATCTGACGGATTTCTTGCGATCCCAAAATAATCACCGGTGGAAGCGTCTCCGTCCTTTCTGGATATAGCATTTACATAGACAAGGGCCATCGTTGTATTGTAGCTGTCTGAAAACCCGTTAGAATTAAGTATTGCCACTTCTGATATGCCGTCACTGTACATCACATTAGTGACCCCTGAAACCCTTCTGTCGGCCTTTTTTGTAAGTGTCTCAAGTTCCTTTGCCATCTCGATCTTTTCAGTTATCGACACTTCCAGATAGCCTCTATCAAAAAGAAGCTTTTTATCCACCTGGTTTTTATTATATTTATGGTCCTTTTTAGTTGGAAGATAATTCAGCTTATCCTTTTTGGTGATCTTTGAATTATCCAGTGCCTTCTTTACGGTATCCCTGATAGCATCTTCCTCAAGAACAGCAGTGTATGCATAGCCTATGGAACCGTCTTTAAATACCCTGATGCCTATTCCAGTAGAGTCAGAAAAGGAAAGTGTCTCAATGCCTCCATTAAAGACATCTATCTCATTTTCGAGGCTTCGTGCAGCAAATATTTCCCACTGGTCCGTACTCCCCGGAGGTATCTTTGCAGCAGTTTCACCGCATATCCTCTCGAGTTCTTCAATTTTAATTTCAATTTTACTATTTTCTGCCATCTTTAGAATCCAGGTCCCTTTTTACTTTCCGCCCGTTCCCCCTACTGTTATCTCCGAAACTTTGATGGTGGGCTGACCGACTTCATTAGCGATGGACTGCCCCTGCTTTCCACAGAACCCGGGAGCAAAATCAAGATCATCTGCGATAGCTTCGATTTTTTTTAATATATCCGGACCATTCCCGATAAGGGTTGCACCTTTTATCGGTTTTCCAAGCTTGCCTGATTCAATAATGTATCCTTCGCTTATGCCAAAAACAAAATCTCCGGTTGCCGGATCTACCTGGCCGCCGGCAAACTCCTTTGCAAATATTCCCTTTTTAACTGATTTTATTAAGTCTTCCGGTTTTTCATTGCCCCTGGCTATATATGTATTTGTCATCCTTGGTATGGGAATGTGCCTGAACGACTGTCTTCTGCCATTGGACGTCCTTTCTTTCTCAAGCTTTTTAGAGGCTCTCATATCATAAATAAAGCTCTCAAGCACTCCTTCCTTTATAAGGGTGACGGGTGACGAGGGATAACCCTCTCCGTCAAACTTGAATGAACCCCAGTGATTGGGCATCGACGGATCATCGATTGCAGTCACTATGTCTGATGCGATCTTTTTGCCCTCTTCCCCCTTAAAGACCGATGCATCTTTTATTACCGAGTCAGCCTCAAGACCATGTCCGCAGGCTTCATGGAATATTACACCACCAAATGCAGGTCCGATTACTACCGGAAGGGAACCCATGGGGGCATCAACCGCATCGAGCATGGCTACAGCTATCCTCGAAGCTTCTTCTGCAATACCGCAGGCCTTTGAAATACTGACAGCTTCATAGCCGCCAGTCTTTGCAAGTGACTTATATCCTGTCCTCATATCACTATCTTTCCTGGCCACGGCATTTACCGAAAGAAATACTTTTACTACTTCCTGGAAGGATTCTTCTCCATAAGAATTTGCGGTATAGACCTTTTCCTCAATATCGGACAGTGAAACAGTCACCTGTATTATATGTTTATCATATTCCCTGCACACCCTGTCAACTGCCATAAGGATGTCCTTTTTTTCAATTGCCCCGGTAATCGAGGGTTTTTTCAGGATATTTGCCTTATAGGCTGATGGTGCCTGCCTCAGATCCCGGTTCAGGTCAAATATTTTACCGGTTGTCGAGCTCTTTCCTGCAGCACTCAGGATTTTTGCTGCTTCAATGAGTTTTTTCTCTTCAATTGAGTCCACATAAGCATAATAGGTGCTGTCGCCTATCCATACGCGCAGCCCGCATCCCATATCATATCCGCTATTTGAGTTCTCGACCCTGCTATCTTCAAGCTTCAGTGAATTGCTTATGCTTTTTTGTATATAGATCTCAGAAAAACTGGCTCCGCCCGAGTTCAGTGTCCCGAGTACCTTTAATGCAGTATCTTTTTCAATCAATATTTATTGTTCCTATCCAGGGAGCCTGTCCGGTAACAGGCTCCTACGAAAGAGATTCTTCCACTTTTTTAGCAGCAGCCTTGCCCTTGCTTATAACTTTTTCTACCTTTTCCTTTGCCTTGCCTGCCTTTTGGCTAACGGTCTTCGTAGTCTTTTCGAAAGCATCTTTGCTCTTTTCTAAAAACTCTTCCCCCATTCCCTTTACTTCAGCAAGCTTCGCCCTGGCTGCTTCAAATCCTTCTTTTGTCTTTTCTGCGAACTCTTCGCCTTTTTCGATCAGCTCTTTTCTTGTCTCTTTGCCGCTTTTGGGAGCAAGCAGGATACCTGCCAGAAAACCTACCACCAAACCAAGTGTCAATGTTATTAAGACCCCGGGAGCATGACTTCTACCTCTATTACTATCTTCCATATTCATCCTGGTCCTCCTTTAAGATTAAAATTGTATTGATACGGGCCGCATATACAATTCATGGCCCATAAAGTAAATATAGGAAATTACTCTTCTTCCTTACCCTTGCCTGTCTTGCCAAGACCGCTTATTATCCCAGCCGAAGCACTTATGAGCTTTACGAGCGGACTTGTGATGAGTATCCTTGCAAGTCTTATTATTTTTTCCAGCTGCTCGACTATTGAGCTTATGCTCTGGGTGAGATCAGTAAGTGACCCGACCTCAGTATTTAAATGAGTTATTGTATCATTTAATTTTTCCACCAGAGGAATCAGGCTTTCGCTGAGTCTGTCAGCCATAAATCTTACTTTATTCAGCAGCCTGAATAAAGGGACAGCTACTATTATTGCTACAACAGCAAACGCGGATATGAGTATGATCGCTACCAGTCCTACGATTTCCAGTGATGTCATAATCTAACCTCTCGGATCAATAATTAAAAATACAGATATAATT
>CAYRTF010000063.1:5137-8092 GCA_964427165.1 uncultured Actinomycetota bacterium
TCTTTTATTCAAAAAATAATCAAACTAATTTATAATAAGCAATCAGTAAAGTCCAATAAATTTTATAATACTATTAGATAAGCGAGGTAGACATCTAAGATGGGAATCAAAAGATCATTGATATTAAGTGCAATTTTAATCATAGTCCTTCTAATATCGGTATCCTTGATATCCTGCGGCCCTGCTGCTGCATCATCAAGTAAAAATAGCGGATCGGAAACAGGAGAAGAGCTTACCGCCAAAGAGATAGAGGAACTGGCAGAAGTTTTAGAGGAAGAAGTGGTGGAGGCAGTTGATTTTGAGAATGCCCGGTTAGGTGCAGAGATCTCAGGCTATATGCCCTCATACCTTTGCAGTAATGCCGATAATTATGTCACAGTGGAAGTTAAAAACACCTCTGACTTCACATGGAGGGCCAACGGAGTAAATACGGTAAGGATAGGCTATCATTTTTACGGGCAGGATGTCGACTTTGTAGAATATGACAAGACAACACGTTCGGTACTTCCAAATGACTTGGAACCGGGAGAAACGGCCCGGGTCGATGTCTTGATAAATGATATAATCAATCCCGGCATCTATGTGGTCCAGATAGATATCGAAGTCAAAGGATATGTCTGGCTGTCCTCACTGGATGTTCCCATGGTGGAAGGCCATGTATATTTTAACGACTGCGGACCGGACCAGAGGGAAGACTAGGAGACTGCAAGTCTGAGCCCGGTTCCCGGGCAGGCTCCCAGGGAGATTTAAATTATTTATCTTTTATAAAGAGCAAGCTCTACAAGCATGTCTTTTCCTGGTGTCGCATTATTCTTTACTTCAGTAAAAGGTCCGGCCATAATCGTCAGATTATAACCATTTAGCCTTGAGCAGAATTCAATATCATCTCCAAGGCCCACACCTCTTAATGACTGCGCACTTGTAGATTTTGAAAGAGCGCCAGTAAGTGATCTGTCCCCCACTACTGCCGAGAGGACCAGTTTTGCGCTATCGCTATATATGAGATCATGAGGTTTAGAGAGAAGGTGCTTTACTGCAAGGCCGGCTATATAAGCATCATCATATGCAATCTTTCCCATCTCACCCGAACATACGAAAAGTATATCCCTTTTATTTTTTAAAGCATTATCAAGGACATCCTCCATCGTGTGCCTGAAATTTAATGCGGCAAGTGAAAATACCGCAGGGGATACTGCCGCTTTCAGGAAAGCTGCTGTACCGTTTGTAGTCTTAAGTATCGCCTTGCGTCCCGAAAGGTCCAGGGTGGAAAATTCCAGGGGTGAATTACCATGATCAAAACCATCCGGTTTAAGACCGCCCCTTTCTCCGCAAAGCAGCCTGTCCGGGAAAGCCTTTTTGAGTGAGTATGCCCCGTCAAGCGTACCGGCTACTATGATGCTTCTTACACCACCTCCAAAAAGAGCAGCAATGGTCGAAGTGGCCCTTATGACATCTATTACTGCACAAACTGAATTTTCTATGTCGACTTTCAGGCTTTCCGGGTCAAAATTATTTGAAAGGGCTACATCTATTATCAATTGATCGTCTTATCCCCCATCAGATCTCAAATTTCTGGCCGGTCAGGTTCTCATATGCTGCAATATAGCGCTCTGATGTCTTCCTGGTTATAGCTTCAGGAAGTTTTGGCGGTTTTGAATTCCTGTCCCATGCCGTAGACAGTAGATAGTCCCTGACGAACTGCTTGTCATAGCTGTGCTGGTCCCTGCCCGCTTCATATTCATCCAGCGGCCAGAACCTTGAAGAATCAGGCGTAAGGACTTCATCGGCAAGTATTATTTTATCATCAGATGTCACTCCAAATTCAAATTTTGTATCAGCGATTATAATGCCTCTCCTCAATGCATATTCAGAAGCTTTAAGGTATAGTTCGATGCTCCTAGCCTGGAGAGTATTTATTATATCTGTACCAAATATCCTTTTTGCCTTATTTATTGTAATGGCCACATCATGTCCCGATGTTTCCTTTGTGGAAGGCGTAAAAATAACCTCAGGCAATCTATCACATTTCATCAGGCCCTTCGGGAGCTTAAGATCCCCTATCTTGCCGGTCCTTGAATAATCTTCCCAGCCCGAACCGGTAATATATCCCCTTACAACGCATTCTATCGGAAATATTTTAACCTTTTTTACTATTACGGACCTTCCCTTCAGTATTTCCCTGTACCTTTTTAAAAACCTGGGGAATTTTTCTACATCCGTCTCGATTAAATGATTTTCGATTATATCTTTTAAATATTTAAACCAGAAATTTGATATTTTATTAAGCACAATGCCTTTAACAGGAATAAGGGAATCAAGTATATAGTCAAATGCAGAGATGCGGTCAGTAGTGACAATAAGGAGCTCGTCGCCAAAGGAAAACATCTCCCGTACCTTGCCGCTTGCTATTTTTTCGATACCATCGATCTCTACTCCGCCGATCAGTTTCATTTTAAACCTCCGATTAAGTCCTTAATAAATCATTTTATTATATTACTCTTTTACTTTACGATCCTCAGGTAAAAGCTGATTATCTCAGCCGCTGCACCCGAAAGGAGCTCTTCTGTGTCTCTTATAGCTTCTTCAAGCGTCATGGGCCTATTTATTATAGAAAAATTTCCGCTAAAAAGTGAAGATTTTTCTTTATCTATATTACTTCTATTTGAAAGTACGGATCCATTTATGGTGATCACAGGGATTCCGTACTTTGAGGCAAGCTTTGCGACTCCATAAGCACTTTTACCATAAAAAGTCTGGCCGTCCATTGCTCCTTCTCCAGTTATAATAAGATCCGCATCCTTTATTTTATCCTCAAGACCGGTTATTTCTATTACTATATCGGTCCCGGGTTTTAACACACCACCTGCAAATGCCACAAGTCCCGCTCCCAGACCTCCTGCTGCCCCGGCACCCGGAAGACCGGCAATATCTTTTTTGAGGTCCCTGGCCACTACC
>CAYRTF010000064.1:0-8091 GCA_964427165.1 uncultured Actinomycetota bacterium
CTGGGAAAAATCCTGGGCCATTCTGACCATTGCGTCATATACGGCAGTATCTCCATGGGGATGGTATTTACCCAGGACCTCGCCGACTATTCTTGCACTTTTTTTGAACGGTGTATTCGACCTCATCCCCATATCCTGCATAGCATACAATATTCTGCGGTGTACGGGTTTTAAGCCATCTCTTATATCGGGAAGGGCTCTTCCTACGATTACGCTCATTGCATAACTCAGATAGGAATCCTGCATTTCCGATTCTATTTCAACATTCTTTATCTTTCCCTTGAGTTCAAATACCATCTATTCCCCTGTCTAGAAAAGCTGTGGCTTTCCTAAATAATAATTATACACACTTAAATATCGATAAAAGATACCCCTCTGGCATTCTTTTCAATAAACTGTCTTCGCGGCTCTACTTTATCCCCCATTAAGGTAGAAAATACATCGTCAGCTATCAGTGCATCCTCTATCTCTACTTTAAGGAGCGTCCTTGTCTCAGGATCCATAGTAGTTTCCCATAATTGCTCTGGATCCATTTCGCCAAGACCCTTATACTGCTGGACATTTATCTTTTTTCCTTCATATTTCTTTTTCAGGCTATCAAGCTCATTCTCAGTATATGCATAACTTACTTCTTTTCCATTCTTGACCTGGTAAAGCGGAGGCTGTGCTATATATACATACCCGGCCTCTATGAGCTTGACCATGTACCTGTAGAGGAATGTCAGTATGAGTGTCCGGATATGGGCTCCGTCTACATCGGCATCAGTCATAATTATTATCCTGTGATACCTTGCATTTTCCACATTAAAATCTTCACCGATACCTGCGCCAAAAGCAGTTATCATCGCCTGTATCTCAATACTTGACAGAATCTTATTGAGCCTGGCCTTTTCCACATTCAGGATCTTTCCCCTTAGTGGAAGTATTGCCTGGAATCTCCTGTCTCTTGCCTGTTTTGCACTGCCGCCCGCAGAATCTCCCTCAACAAGGTATATTTCACTGAATTTAGGGTCATTTATCGAGCAGTCAGCAAGTTTTCCGGGAAGCGAACCACTGTCCAGAAGTGATTTCTTCCTTGTGAGGTCCCTTGCTTTCTTGGCTGCATTACGCGCCCGGGCTGCATCAATACATCTATTTACGATTATTTTGGCTATAGAGGGATTCTCTCCCATAAATTCCGCCAGCTTTGAATTCACTGTAGATTCCACAAAACCCTTCATCTCGCTATTTCCGAGCTTGGTCTTGGTCTGTCCCTCAAATTGCGGATTCTTGAGCTTTACGCTGATAATGGCCGTAAGTCCTTCCCTCACATCCTCGCCCTGGAGATTCTCATCTTTTTCCTTGAGTATATTATTGCTCCTTGCATAGTCATTTATGGTACGGGTAAGAGCTCCCCTGAAACCGCTAAGATGAGTTCCGCCTTCAGTGGTATTAATATTATTGGCAAAAGAAAAGATGCTTTCTGAATACCCGGTGGTATACTGCATCGCGATCTCTACTTCATTATTATCACTTGCACTGGCAATATAGATCACCTTCTTATGGAGGCAGTCCTTCTTCTCGCAAAGGTAGCTTACAAAATCAATAATGCCGCCCTCATACCTGTATTCTTCCCTTTTATTTGGTTCTGTGCGCATATCGACAAGGGTGATTTTAAGGCCCTTGTTTAGAAATGCCATTTCCTTCATCCTGCTGGAAAGGATCTCATACTTGTAGTCAAGGTCCTCAAAGATCTCAAGATCGGGATAAAAGGTGATGGCTGTACCATGGCTGTCAGTCTTCTTGCCTTTTTTAAGGTCCGCTACCGGATCTCCTCTTGTATAATCCTGCTGATAGACATACCCATCTCTTCTTATTTCTATATGAAGTTTTTCTGCAAGGGCATTCACCACCGATATGCCAACACCGTGAAGACCACCTGAGACCTTGTATCCTTCCCCGCCGAATTTTCCACCGGCATGAAGTTTAGTCAGGACTACTTCTACAGCAGGTTTATTATATTTTTTAAGTTTCTTTACCGGTATGCCCCTGCCATTATCAATAACAGTCACTGAATTATCCTCATTCAGCACCACAAGGATATTATCACAGTATCCGGCCATCGCTTCATCGATGCTATTATCTATTACTTCATAGATAAGGTGATGGAGTCCCCTGGTGCCGGTGGAGCCTATATACATCCCCGGTCTTTTCCTTACTGCTGACAGACCCTCAAGGACTGTAATATCTTTAGCATCATAACTAGATTTTTTCAAAAAAAACCCCTCTTCTGACTAAACTATGTTCATTATTTAAAAAAGACAAAGGACAATAAGCCAAACAAAATAATAGCTATTTCACTCATTGTCCTTCCTGATTTAAAACAACTAATTTCTATTTAAAAAACCACATAAAACACTTATTCTACCAGGGATTATTATACCATATTTTGACACAAATTTTGTCTAAATATGCAAAAAGAATTTAAAGATCTGCCTTAAACCTTATAGCCTTTACGGCATCTTCTCCTATAAAGGAATTGACCTTTTCTATAAGCTTTTCAGACATGAGACTGAGCTCACTTGCCCATGTCGAAGTTGTGACTGAAACATATAAAGTCTTACGGACTAACTTTTGCGGTTTGGACTTTTTTGAGATCTCCGGCCCTACAATATCTTTCCAGTGATTGAAAACATTAGATACTCTGAGCTTCTTATTTAATTCCATCTTATCAACAACAGAACCGATTATGCTTCCGATATCTTCAATCTTTTTCATCAGTGAGACCATATAAAATAATTTATATTATATATCGCTTCTTCCCAGGCCTTGATCTGGATAAAAATATCAGACTGCAAGCCTTAAGACCAGTTTCCAGACAAGCTCCTGGAATCAGGATCCGGATTTTATGCTATCCAGGACAAGCTGGGAAATATCTGCCGCTTTTATCCTGGATTTCTCCTTTTTTAATGCGGTAGCGATCGTCCTTACACATTGCTGGCAGGCAGTAGTTACAATATCCGCTCCTGTTGCCATTATCTCTTTTGCCTTGATCGATGCAATATTTGATGAGAGCTCTGTATCTATCGACTCAACATTGCCTCCACCGCCGCAGCAGGTCGCATATTCCCTATTATTTTCCAGTTCGACAAATTCAACTCCGGGGATCATCTTTATCAGGTCCCTCGGCTCATCATAAATACCTGAATTCCTGCCAAGATCGCAGGGATCGTGATATGTTACTTTGCTGTCTACTGGATTAAGCTTTATTTTTCCATCCTTTGCCAGCATATATAGATACTGGACCATATGCAGTACCTTAAAATTCATTTTTACATCTTTTACTGCACCCGTATAGACATGGCTCCACATATGATAGCATGAAGGACAGGAGGTAACCAGGATCCTGGCCCCGGTATTGTTGACTCTCTCAATATTATGTGCGGCAAATTCTTCAAAATCTTTAGCAAAGCCTGATGACATAAGCGGAAAGCCACAGCACCATTCATCATCCCCGAGAAGTCCGAAGTCGACCTCTGCACTCTGCAGGATCTGCACTATCGACCTTGGTATCTTAAATGTCCTGGGAGAAAAGGATGATACACATCCAACGAAATATATTACTTCAGCCTTTTGCTTTATATACTTATTTTCAGGAACTTCAGGAACAGGTTTTATCCAGTCTGTCCTTCCCTCATTTGTGTCAAAAGAGACATTCCTTGCCTTTTTCAGTCTCTCCCTCATCATATTCATGATCTCCGGGTACTGACCCTCATCTACCATGATCTCGCGCAGCTTCAGCCACAGGTCCTGGAGTTTTATGTTTATATGGCAATCCACCTCGCACCTGGAGCACATAGTGCATGCAAATGCTGCATGTGATATCGCCTCTATCTCATCTTCTGTCAATTTCCTTTTTAATATTTTTGAAAGAAGACCATATTCTTTGCTGACAGCATTCTTCAATTTTTCCATCTTCTTTTTTGGTGAAATGGATACATCTTTACTTCCCTGATAGGCCGAACACAGGTCAAGGCAGTTTCCACACCTGGTACAGGCATCTATCTCCGCCAGTTGCTTTATCTTTAATTTATCTAATCTCATTATCAAATCCTACTTTCAATAATTATTTTAATATCAGACCCCACCGGTCTATCTGTGAACGGGTCTCTAGGTATTATCCTGATGCTTACCCACACTTAATTTATTATATACTGCAACCACTGGACCAAATACCATATGCGAATATTTTCCATAAGGTACATATACAGCAAATAAAAATAATGCGGTTATATAGGCATAGAAGAATACTGTAGCCAGAATACTCCAGTTCACGCCGGGAATGAAATTCAGTATGAGGGAGAGGACGTATCCGGCCGGGGCAAATGCCGCTTTCGCAACAGGTGTTTGGTTTGCGAGGAAAAATGTTGCTTCATATATAAATGAAAATATTGCTACAGTTGAAATGATCACACCTGCAGATTTATCCTTCAGTTCAACAGACATATATTTTTTCTTTAGCAGTAAAAACCTCAAGACTGCAACAAAGGCTCCTCCCAGTATTGCAATCTTTGAGAGATCTATGGCCATGGCAGTAAATCTGTTTTCAAGTGTTCCGAACACCATCACAAACCACGGGCTCGATCCGTCTATTACATTATTCGGGGCCGCTGCTACAGCTATTACATGAAGGATCGTTATCAATGTAAAGCTTGCAAGTCCCCAGAACATAAATATGTGGATCAACCACTTAAGTATGCTTTCTCTCAGCAGGTTCCCATGGACTATTCCGTCAGTAAAGAAACTTTTTATCATCGCAGGTGCTTTTCTGCCGAAGAGGGTCCTGCAAAATAGACCCATGCATTTTATAAACTTAGAGCATTTGGATCTTTTCTTTGTGCTGTCTTCTCCCGTGCCTTCCATCCAGATGGACACCCGGTATAAAAAACCCAGACAAAAGAGAGACAAACAGACCCCAAAAATGATCCATAAAACTGTCTGATTTATTATCATATTCTTCCTTCTATACGACTCAATTAATAAAAATCTATGGACCTGATTTATTGTTACAATCAGGTTACAATTAGATCTGGTTTATAATATCATATTTAACTTATAAAAATAAGATGCTTTTAGTTGCAGACAGTATAAATTTATTGGCCAGAAGTCAAATGCAATTTAATGATAAATCATAATACAGCTACTCAATTTTTATCTAGAGTCTCATTTCATTTATCCCGTTGCCGCCGACCAGGAACCTTGAACCAAAATCAATGTCGAGCTTATCAAGATAGCTGATATTTGTAGCGGTGACAAAAGTCTGGAAACTTTCATTTATGACCTTTACCAGTTTCTTTCTTCTCTCGATATCAAGCTCTGAGAGGACATCGTCAAGCAGAAGGACCGGGTCTTTATCCAGTCTTTTTTTTAATATATAAAGTTCACATAGCTTTAAGCTAATAGACGCTATCCTCTGCTGTCCCTGGGAACCGAAAGATCTTATATCTTTTCCATCAAAAGATATCATAAGATCATCCCGGTGCGGTCCCATTGTCGTGCTCTTAAAAGCAAGATCCCTCTTGAAGTTGTCATTTAATTTTTTTAAAAATATTCCCCTTAAGCTCTCCAGATCATGGACCAGTGATCTTCCACTGCTGCTTCCGGAGCATCCTCGCCCTGTACCATTATTACTGCCTGTACCCTCAGCTCTATCCCAGCTGAAAATATACTCAATACCAGCATCTGTTCCCTTAAAAAAATCCCCGGCATATTCACTAAATTTACCTTTTATGATACTCAGGAGTCCCAGTCTTTTTTCTATTATCAGAATCCCGTATTTAATCAGATTTTCATTCCATACCTCAATAGTATCCAGATGGCTGCCCGATGGTTTCCCCTTTATGCTCTTTAACAGACTATTTCTCTGCAGGAGTATCTTCTGGTACTGGAGCCTCAGGCTATAAAAATCCGGATAGATCTTTTCAAGAATGGAATCAAGGAAAATTCTTCTCTCACCAGGTCCGGATTTTATTATTCTCAGGTCATCCGGCGAGAAGATAACAGATGGCAGGATCGAAATAAAGTCCGACTTCTTCTTCTGGTATACGCCATTGACCCGGATCTTTATATTATTGTTTTTCCGTATCTCAATTTCTATAGTATAGGCTCTGTTTTTTTCATCCGGTCCAAGCCCGGCCCTTATAAGTGAAAAATCGCTCCCCCACCTTATCAGTTCATCCTGTATGCGGGTGCGGTGAGAGCGCCCTGCTGATAGATAGTATATTGATTCCAGGAGATTGGTTTTGCCATTACCGTTATTGCCGACGATCAGAATCGAATTCTTATCGAATTCCAGTTTGATATGCTCATAATTTCTATAATTTTTCAGTTCAAGATTTTTTAAATACACTAATGTTTATACTATTTTTGTTAAATAAAATGATAAATATATTGTCTTTCCTTAAACGCGGTCATCAGGGGGCTCCTGATTCCAATGCTATAGATCAAATAGTTCATTGTTCCTGGCAAGAGTAATATATAAGTCCCTAATATATTAGTACTTTAACTCCAAGCGGAAGTGTCTCGTAGAGCCATTTAGCTTCTTCCAACCGTAATCTTATACAGCCATGACTCACCGGATTGCCAAGTTTTTCAAATTCTTCGACTATCATCTCACCATCTTCATCAAACGGCACGCTGTGGATAAGGTAATCTTCAAAAAACCTCACCCAGTAATATGCCCCCATCTCAAAACGCGGTATCCATGAATATTCTATTTTCTGGGTAGTAATAAACTCGCCAAGAGGTGTCGGATGCCCCGGAGCCCCTCCCGAGCATATCATTTCCTTGAGGACCTCATCCATGTAAAATACGATCAACCTCTGCCTGGACAGATCGATCTCTATCCTGAAATCAGCACTATCACTGTAGTCAATATTTTCAATTATTGAAGTATCGTCTTTCGGACCAACACCATCTTTTTCAGATATTCCCTGAGCAGGGTCATCATCACCGGGGGTTTCAGTGTCCCCTGGATCAATTTCATTATTTTCTGCTTCTGCTGTCTCGCCTGAGGTTTCCATAGCTGAACCACCTTTCTCTTCCGGAACTTCTGCTATTTCTTCTTCTCCCTCTGCCAGGGAAGCTGCAAGGAAATCTTTTCTTTCTTCAAATAATGATGGGTCTATTTCCATTTTAAGATTGATGCCCGTTGAAGCATCAGCACTCCAGAGGACCGCTTCCGCATCATCATCGGTTTCAGAACTGCTTTCCTGCTCGTGTCCTAAATATATTCCATTACCGGCATCATTGCCTATCTTTATGATCTTATCACCAAGCACCACCACCACGGCAATGGCCAATCCTATAACGGTTATATCTATGATCTTCTTAAATTTATTCATCGATATCTAAAAAATCCCAAGAATCATGTTTTGTATATTATAGAATAAAATAATATATTATCCCCTGTTTTTTTCTATAAATTTATTTATAAGAACTTGCTCTTCTTGATCACAATTCTATAAACAGCCAAACGACCCAGAGAAAAACGGGTCTTTTTAAAAATATCGCCGTCATAAAGAGCATAATAAAGATGCCGTAGAAATGAATTGATGATGAGATTATTATAATGGTGTTTTGTAATAATCGTATTAACTTTCAGATAGTTCATTAAAAAGTTCTCTGGCTCTGTGTTTTGATTTTTCAAGGATCGCATCCCCTTTGTCTGTTAGGGAATAATACTTTCTTATCTTCCCTCCTATATTAGTTTTCCTCGAGATCAGATATCCGTTTCTTTCCAGCTTATGGAATATGGGGTAAAGTGTCCCAAAAGAAATATCATATCCGTGTCTTGCAAGCTCATTTTTAAATTCTTTTCCATAGACCTCTTCTTTTTTTGAATGATAAAGGATATGCAGCTTTATAAATCCAAGAAAAAAATCACGAAAGATATCATCTTCCATTATTGCCTCCCTGTATTTGATTTGAGCTTTTTTCTACCGAGTGCCAGGCTTATTAAAAAGATAAGGAATCCCAGCAGGCTAAAACCAGCAGAAGCAGTAAATGCCCACCTGCTTCCAAAAATATCCCATAAAGTTCCCATTATTATAG
>CAYRTF010000065.1:0-8013 GCA_964427165.1 uncultured Actinomycetota bacterium
GGCTGCAGAAGACTCAAAAGTAGAGAAAGTAAAGCTTGAAGAGCAGTATTCAGAAAAGAAAGAAAAGCTCCTTAAATCATTCTCTGCCAGGGAGGAAGAAGCAGTCAGCATGCTTGTCAGCAGGGTTCTGGATTAAGAATGGCTGTTGCTAAATTATCTAAATTATTTATAGCATCACACAGGACCGAGACTGAGTCTTTCTTAAAAAGGCTCCAAAGGACATCTGCAGTAGAGATAAAACCATATTCAGAGAAGATCGGATCAAGCACGCTTCCCATAGATACAAGCCAGGAAAATAATATCAAGGTGAGAAAAGCGCTTAATATCCTGGATGACTATAAAGACAAAGAGTTAAAAAGAATTGCAGCTAAAGCCGGGAAGCTCGTGATCAAGAGGGGTGAATATGAAAAGATCATAAGAAATACCGGACTTGAAGAGATAGCAGATGAAATAATGGACCTTGACGATGAGGCAAGGTCACTGGAGCAGAGAATAGCTGAGACTGAGCCGAAAGTACATCAACTGGCAGTCTGGACCTGCTTTAAGGGAGATCTGGATGATCTCGGCGCAAATGAAGTCTATACTGTAAAGCTTGGAATAATCAAAAGCGGGCGCACCGATCTCAGCTTGATCTTCGATGAACTTGATAGGAATCATATATCCTGCCAATCTATCTCAGAAGAAGGCGATATAGTCTATGTGATACTTGCATACCATAATGATCACAAAGAAGAGGCAGAGAAATATATTTCAGAAATTGCTTTTGATGAGGCTGAGCTTGCCGGTTACGCAGGGGCCACTGTTGAGGAAAATATCCAGAATCTTAATAAAAACATAGATTATTATAAGGGCAGGAAGCAAAAGATACTTGACCAGATAGTTAAGCTCACAGAAGAACACGAGAGATCGCTTACTGTTTATCTTGATTACCTTGACAATAATCTGGAAGTAGAGAAGGCAATACTGTCCGGTTTTTCTACGGATTCCGTATCATTTTATACCGCATGGATAAGGGAGAGGGATAGAAAGAAGATCCTTTCACTCATATCTTCTTTTAAATTTATAAAAGTTGAGGACATAGAGCCGGATGAAGGTGAAAGTATTCCTATAGTCCTGGAAAACAGGGCAATTTTCAGGCCCTTTGAAATAATCGTAGATCTGTATGGAGTGCCCAGATACTTTGAGATAGACCCGACTCCTTTTGTGTCGCTTTTTTTTGCGGTATTTTTTGGCTTATGTCTTACAGATGCAGGATATGGCATAATACTCGGCATACTTACTCTCGTATTTGCCTTCAGGATAAGGGCCGCCAGGCAGTTTTTGATGCTTATCTTCATCGGCGCTATATTTACAGTACTTGCAGGAGCAGTATTTAATGGGTGGTTTGGCGACCTCCCCTCCTATCTGGGAATAGGCGATCTATCACTCAAGCTGGCAGTTCTGGGGGATCCTGTAAGATCTGACACAGGATCGATGAATTTTTTCAGGCTGGCTCTGGCCCTTGGAGTAGTGCATGTAGTATTTGGCCTCTTTATCAAATTTTTTGACAGTATCAGGAGAAGAGATTGGGGGGGAGCTTTCTTTGACGGTCTCCCGTGGATAATGATCGTTGTATCACTTGTTATAATACTTCTCTCAACAGAGATGGCTGTCAGCATGCAGCTGGTATCTGCACCGCTTTTTCCATCAAGTATATCAAGCATACTCATGTGGCCAGTACTTGCTGGTGCAATTGTAATAATCCTTTTTGCTGCAAGGCAGGAAAAAAGCTGGGGGTTCAGGATCTTTATGGGTTTTTTAAACCTTACCATAGTAAACGGGCTTACTTCTTTTCTGGGAGATTTTCTTTCATATATAAGGCTGATGGCCCTTGGGCTGGTGACAGCGGGCATAGGTGTGGCAATAAACAAGATCGCTTTCCAATTCCTCTCAATACCTGTGGCCGGCATGGCAATGCTTGTGGTGATCCTTATTTTCGGCCACCTTTTTAATATAGGCATAAACATACTGGGTGCATTTGTACATACTCTGAGACTTCAGTATGTCGAATTTTTCCCCAAATTCTATGCCGGAGGGGGAAGACCTTTTGAGGCTTTAAGCGATGAACATAAATATATAACAATAGTGGATAAGTAATAGGAGGAAAGATGTCAGATTTATCATTTGGTGTGATCATGGCAGTACTCGGAGCTGGCCTCGCAGCGATCATGGCGGGAATAGGCTCTATCATAGGAATAGGGTATCCAGGAAGGGCCGCAGCAGGCGTATTATCCGAGGACCCATCCAAGTTTGGAAGCCTGTTTCTTCTTGTGGTGCTACCGGGAACACAGGGTTTCTACGGTTTTGTGGCGGCTTTTTTAATAATCGGCAATATTGCCAAAGTAACCACGTCTGCCCAGGGTCTGCAGCTTCTTTTCGCAGCACTCCCGGTCGCATTTACAGGACTGCTTTCAGGCATTCATCAGGGCAAGGTCTGTGCGGCTGGTGTAAGTCTTGTGGCCAAGAGGCCAAAGGAAGCGATGAAGGGCGTGATATTTGCGGCTATGGTAGAGACATATGCCGTACTTGGACTGCTCATAACATTCTTCCTTAATAATTCCGTACAATTTTCATAGGTGGGGAATATGAGTGAAATGGATAATGTATCCAAAAAGGTGCTTGATGATGCGCAAAATATCCGGAAAGAAAACCTTGAAAGAGCTGAAGAAAAAGCTGCCCAGATACTTGCAGGGGCCAAGAGTGAGATAAGGGATATATTAAAAAAAGGCAAAGAGGAAGCAAGGGAACATTATGCAAGGACCTATGATATGGAAGTATTCAAGACAAGGTCAGGTTTTGAGCAGATGATGCTCCTTGAGAAAATAAAGCTTGTGGACAGCATTATTTCCAAAGCCAGGAAGAGGCTCTCAGGACTTAGCAGGAGTCAGTGGGAGAAATTTCTTGCAAAGAATATAGGTGCTCTTGGCATAAAGAAAGGGACATATAGTATAGGTTCGAATGAGAAGATCCTGGACAGCAAACTCATTGAAGCTGTATCAGGAGGTCTAAAACCTGCAGGCAGGGAAGAAGAGCTCCAGGAGGGCCTTAAGATATTTGACGGAAAAGTGGAATATGACCTGACGCCTGAAAAATACCTGGATATGGATATAGAGGACCTGAGAATGGAAATAGGCGCATACCTTTTTGGCAGGGAGAAGTAAATGGATTATGACCGGTATGAAATAGAAGATGACAGCTATTATCTTTTTACCTGCGCAGAACTGAAGGCAAGGGAAAATGAGTTTGTTGAAAAGGCCAGGTTTGAGAGGATGGTGGAGTCCGAAGACATGGAGGGCTTCCTGAAGGTTCTGGGGGAGACGGTCTATTCACCGTCTATCCCAGGCATAAGCTCAAGTTTAAGTTTTGAAAAGGTAATGATCGGCAGCTACGGGATCATACTCGACTATCTTGAAGAGAGATTAAAAGATGAGCACAGGATGCTTTCATATATACTTTTTTTTGAGGAGATCCTCCACAATATGAAAGTAATATTTAAGTCGGCGGTCCTTGAGAAGGATCTTGGCAGTCTTTTTATACCAGTGATATATGACTGGGAACAGTTGGCTGAGATGTATGGTTCTGATGACGATAAAGATGTTGATACGCCTGTAGGCAAGCTTCTTTCGTATTTGAAAGATACCCTGGGAAAACCGGGAGAAAAAGATTACAGGAAAGTGGAGCTTGAATTCGAAAAGTTCTATTCAGAGATTATGACAGCAGTTGCAAAGAGTCTCGGCAGGAAGATGATATCAGAGTATATGAGCCGGAAGATAGACCTTATAAATATAGAGAATATTTATAGATGGAAACAAATGGGTGAAAAAAAAGGCTTTGACAGCATACTCCATAATGGAGGGAATATCGGCCTGGATATCCTGAAGGGTTTTGAACATGAGACCATGGATTATACAGTAAGGGAACTTGAGAGGACAGATTATGGAAATATTGCGATAAGAGGGGCCCAGCACCTGACATCAGATAATAGTTTTTCTTCTTTTGAAAGAAACAGGGACCAGTATTTCCTTGATTATTTTGATAATTTTAAATACAGTGTCTCGAATCTGGAGAAGATACTGGCGTTCTTTTTAAAAAAGAAGATCGAGCTTTCCAGTCTAAACATACTATTTACAGGCATTTTATATAATGCCGGAAGATCAAATATAAAATATAAGGTCGGGTGAGTATGGAGATCAATAATACAGAGACAGAAACAAAAATAGCTGCATTTGGCGAAAGCGACATAATGCTCATCTTTAAAGCTGTTGGGGCAGATGTTTTTGCTGTATCTGATTCCACTCCGGCCGGCGCTGCAGAAATAAGACTTAAGCAGCTTGTGTCAGAAGGATATGGGATCATATTTATGACAGAGACAGTAGCTGCCAGACTCGATGCTATAGTCAAATATTATTCGAACCAGATAACACCTTCAATAGTCGTGATACCGGGTCCGGGCAAAAGAAATAATTATGCCGTAGATCAGCTCAGGACAGCTATCATAAAAGCTGTTGGGGCAGATATAATGGCGGAAAAAGAAGACGGGGAAAAGAGCAATAAAAAGGAACAGGAGTAATCGATGGCAAAGATTGGAAAGATCATTAAGGTCGCTGGCCCCCTTGTGGTGGCAGAAAATATGTCCGGTGCGAAGATGTTTGATCTGGTGCATGTCTCCGGCATGAGGCTTATGGGGGAGATCATTGAGTTCAGGGGGGATCTTGCGTCAATACAGGTCTATGAAGAGACCGGAGGTATTGGGGTGGGCGAACCTGTTTATCCGGCAGGCGAACCACTTACTGCGGAGCTTGGCCCCGGAGTCATCGGATCTATTTATGATGGCATACAGAGGCCGCTTGATGAACTATACAAAAGTTCAGGCGACTTTATTGCAAGAGGGGTAACAGCAGCGGCTCTTGACCGTAAAAAGAAATGGAAGTTTAATCCTACGGCAAAGGCGGGAGATGTGCTAAGTTCCGGGGATTTTCTTGGATTTGTTGAAGAAACACAACTTATCAAACACTATATAATGGTACCTCCCGGAGTAGAGGGAGAGGTAAAAAGCATTGGAGACGGGCAGTTCACAGTAGAAGATACCATTGCGGTTATATCTGCCGCTGATGGTCCGGTAGATGTCAGCATGATGCAAAAATGGCCCGTGAGGAGGCCAAGACCATACAGGCAAAAGAAAAGACCCGATATCCCCCTGTTTACAGGACAGAGAATAGTGGATATGTTTTTTCCTCTTGCAAAGGGCGGGACAGCGTGCGTACCGGGTCCGTTCGGGTCAGGTAAGACAGTGATCCAGCACCAGCTGGCAAAATGGGTCGATGCAGAAGTAATAGTATATATAGGCTGCGGCGAGAGGGGAAATGAGATGACGGATGTTCTACTGGAATTCCCCAAGCTTGTGGATCCAAAAAGTGGGGAACCACTGATGAAAAGAACAGTTCTTGTTGCCAATACTTCAAATATGCCCGTAGCTGCCAGGGAAGCTTCAGTGTATACGGGAATAACGATCGCTGAATATTTCAGGGATATGGGGTATTCTGTGGCACTTATGGCAGACTCAACATCGCGCTGGGCAGAAGCTATGAGGGAGATATCCGGGAGGCTTGAAGAGATGCCCGGGGAGGAGGGATACCCCGCATATCTGGGTACAAGGCTTGCATCATTTTATGAGAGGGCCGGACTGGTAGAATGCCTTTCAGGTTCCGGCGGCTGCAGGACAGGAGCCCTTTCGGTGATAGGTGCTGTATCACCCCCGGGAGGCGATCTTTCGGACCCGGTCGTACAGGCAACACTCAGGGTAGTAAAAGTATTTTGGTCGCTTGAGGCAAACCTTGCTTATGGAAGGCACTTTCCCGCAATATCATGGCTGAATTCCTATTCACTATATAATGACTCAATACGGGAGAGCGTCACTGGAAGTGTAGCAGAGGATTATTTCGATCTGCAGGCTGAGGCTATGAGACTTCTCGAGAAAGAATCAGAGCTTGAAGAGATCGTAAGGCTGGTAGGCGTAGACGCACTTTCCGGGCCGGACAGGCTGGTACTTGCTGTTTCCAGGATGTTAAGAGAAGATTTCCTTCACCAGAATGCCTTTCATGAGGTAGATACATATTCACCGGTAGAAAAACAATACAAGATGATAGATGTAATAATATATTTTTACAGGCAGGCAGAAGATGCACTGAGAACGGGTGCGGATATCTCCGACATTGAAGCTGTAAAGGTAAAGGATGATATTGCCCGGATGAAATATATCCCTAAAGAAGAAATAGCAAAGATCGATAATATAAAGATCAATATTGACAATGAGTTCTCAAAAATATTTGAGCAGCCCCACCTGGAGGAATAAACATGCTAAAAGAGTATAAGAGCATTATAAATATATCCGGACCGCTTCTTCTTGTGGAAGGAGTTGAAGGAGTAAAATATGAGGAACTTGTCGATATAAAGACAGGCGACGGAATGCTTAGAAGCGGAAGGGTTCTTGAAGTCGATGGGGACCGGGCCCTCGTGCAGGTATTTGAAGGGACCTCAGGAATTGATTCTGAGAGGACCAGGGTAAGATTTCTTGGAAGGGGTACGCATATGTACCTGTCAGAGGACATACTCGGAAAGGTCTTTACCGGTCTCGGAAAGCCAAAAACAGAAAGCGACAAGATAATCGCTGAGAAAAGTATGGACATAAACGGATCGCCGATAAATCCTTTTGCCCGTAATTATCCGGATGAATTCATCCAGACGGGGATATCCTCGATAGATGGCTTAAATACCCTTGTAAGGGGCCAGAAACTTCCGGTATTTTCCGGTGCGGGACTTCCGCATAACCGCATAGCGGCACAGATAGCAAGACAGGCAGCTGTCCTTGGAAAAAAGGAAGAATTTGCAGTTGTCTTTGTTGCTATCGGAATAACATTTGAAGAATCCCAGTATTTTATAGATGATTTTAAAAAGACAGGAGCTATCAGCCGGTCGGTACTGGTCCTAAACCTTGCGGATGACCCCGCTATTGAGAGGATCGCTACTCCGCGCGTGGGGCTCACATGCGCAGAGTACCTGGCTTTTGAAAAGGACATGCATGTCCTTGTAATACTTACCGATATGACAAATTACTGTGAAGCCTTAAAGGAAGTATCTGCAGCTAGAAAGGAAATACCCGGAAGGCGCGGTTATCCAGGATACCTTTATACTGACCTTGCGACCATATATGAAAGAGCCGGGAGGATAAAAGGCAAAGAAGGCTCCATAACCCAGATCCCCATACTGACAATGCCTGAAGATGACAAGACCCATCCAATACCCGACCTTACAGGATATATAACAGAAGGGCAGATAATACTTTCCAGATCCCTTCATAGGAAAAAGATCTCCCCTCCGGTGGATGTGCTGCCTTCGCTTTCAAGGCTCAAGGATAAAGGCATCGGGAAAGGGAAGACGAGAGAGGATCATGCTGATATTTTCAATCAATTATATGCGGCATATGCCAGGGGCAAGGAAGTCCAGGAACTGGCTGTTATACTGGGCGAGGCTGCCCTTACGGATCTTGATAAGATATATTATGGATTTGCCGAAGATTTCGAGGCCAAGTATATATCCCAGGGTGAATATGAGAACAGGACAATAGAGGAAACACTGGACCTAGGGTGGAAACTCCTATCAGTCTTCCCAAGGGAAGAATTGAAAAGAGTCAGGGATGAGTTTTTAGATAAATACTATGATGATCCTGAAAAAGAAGAGAAGAAAGAATAGCATAATATGCTTGAAAAAGTAAATGCGACAAGGATGGAGCTTCTCAGGCTTAAAAAGAGGCTGCAGCTGGCAGCAAGGGGACATAAACTGCTCAAAGATAAAAGGGATGAGCTCATGAGGCTGCTTATGGAAATAATAGATGAGGTCAGGGCTCTCAGGCTGTCTGTTGAAAGCGAGTTCAGGAGCATACTTGAAGGTTTTGTGCTTGCAAAGGCCAAAATGGGT
>CAYRTF010000066.1:0-7262 GCA_964427165.1 uncultured Actinomycetota bacterium
TACCAGAAGTGTAAAGTATTGAAAAGAAAAGACAAAAAAAACATCATTATTTTTGATTTAAATATAGAACCTAAATATAGTGATATATTAAAAGCTTACTGCATTGATCGTAAAAAATAAGTAGAAAAGTAAATTAAAAATATTTTCTGATAACTCCGATTACTTTACCAAGTATGGTAACATCACTGACGATCATAGGTTCCATGTAGTCATTTTCAGGCATCAATTTTATTTCAGTCTTACCCTTGAAAAATCTTTTAACGGTAGCTTCTTCTTCAAGCAGTGCAACTATTATTTCACCATTAATAGCTGTTTCCTGCTTGCGTACCACTACAAGATCTCTGTCCATTATGCCGGCATTTACCATGCTGTCGCCTCTGACATTAAGCATAAATACATCACTTTGGCCCTTAACAAAATCCGGAGTAAGGGGGAAATAATCCTGTATATTTTCCTCAGCTAAAATCGGCTTTCCGGCAGCTATATTTCCTAATACCGGTACAAAAACCAGATTATTCTTGGACAGGTCCAATTCCGGCTCGTGATCCTGGGAGGATATGACGGAGATGGCTCTTGGCTTGGAAGGATTTCTTTTTAAAAAACCAAGGGCTTCAAGTTTCTTTAAATGAGAGTGTACAGTAGCAGAAGAACTGAGGTTGACTGCTTTTGCAATCTCCCTGACTGATGGGGGATACCCCTCATCCTTAATTTTCTTATTAATAAACTCCAGTATCTTTTCCTGCCTGGAACTTATTTTTTTATTATTTTTATTCATAATAATAATTTTTTTGCTATTATAACAAAAAAGCGAACCCATGGCAAACATAGGTTCGCTTTTTATAACAATCAATTATTCAGCTTTTTTTATCCAGGGCATCATCTTTCTTAATTTCTTGCCTACGATTTCAATGGGATGATCTAATTCCTTTTTCTTTGTAGCATTATAAACAGGCCTGTTAGCCTTATTTTCAAGTATCCAATCCCTTGCAAAGCTACCGTTCTGGATGTCTTCGAGGATCTTCTTCATAGCTTTTCTTGTATCATCCGTGATGACCTTTTTCCCGATCATTATATCGCCATACTCTGCAGTGTCGCTTATAGAATGCCTCATCCACGCAATACCGCCTTCGTATATCAGGTCAACAATAAGTTTTAATTCATGCAATACTTCGAAATAAGCGATCTCCGGCTGGTACCCTGCATCTATGAGAGTGTCAAAACCAGCTCTTATCAACTCCGAAGTTCCTCCACATAGAACTGCCTGTTCACCAAAAAGGTCCGTTTCTGTCTCTTCTTTAAAGGTAGTGGTAATAATACCGACCCTTCCCGCACCAAGACCCCTGGCATATGCGAGTGCATAATCTTTTGCTTTTCCCGAAGCATCCTGGTATACAGCTATGATCGCAGGGACTCCGCTATTCTGAGTATACATCCTTCTTACAATATGTCCCGGACCCTTTGGCGCTATCATTATTACATCAATATCATCTTTTGGAACGATCTGATTGAAATGAATATTGAAGCCATGGGCGAAGCAAAGTATATTTCCTTTTTCAAGATTGGGTTCAATGTATTTTTGATAGATAGCAGCCTGCAGTTCGTCTGGAACCAGCACCATAATCACATCTGCCGCTTTTGAAGCCTTGTCCGCTGTCATGACTTCAAAGCCTTTTTCTTCAGCTTTTTTCCAGGCATCACTTTCAGGTGCTTCTGCTACTATTATGTCCATTCCGCTTTCCTTAAGATTCTGTGAATGGGCATGTCCCTGGCTGCCATAACCTATGATAGCTATCTTTTTGCCTTTAAGGATATCCATATCAATATCTTTGTCATAGAACATCTCTGCCATTTTTCCTCCTTGTGTAGCTGGTTAAAATCCAATATGTAAATATATCGGCATATCTCATATTAAGAGTACCCACTATTTTAACAAAATAAGCAAAAAAAGTAATAGTAAATTTTAGTGGAGCAGATGTTTTAAAATAAAAATTTCAAAAAATTATTTGACACAAACATATGTTCGGTAGTATTATATATGCAAACATATGTTCGTAGTATAAAAATAGATTAAATATAGTAAATAAATTCAATGAAAAGGGGATAGGAAATGGCAAAGGTAATAGCGATGAACATTAAAAAAGTCTTTTTTATTATCCTTATAACCGTTGTAACTATTCTTGTATTTTTGGCCTTTTACAGCAGCAGGGATAAGTTTAGCGGCATAGATACGATGAAGTACATGAAGATCAGCCTGAATAATGCAACAAGCGTCCATGAGCTTGCAGAAAAATATTCCGATTCAAAGACAAAAGATAAGTTTGTATCAGAATTAAAAAAGGTAAACGAGATATCATCTTCTGATCATATAGACAGAAAAACTATTTTGATCCCTATATTTAAATCAAACTAAATAGAAATGAGTTTTAAATGACAACTGACCTTGATATCCTGGAAGCTTTCTATAAAGAGCCAAAAAGCATTACCGAGATCAAAAAAGATCTAATCTGTCCTGATTGCGGAGACAGACTGATGAATGGCGGAAATTGTCTTTTTTGTTATTGCGGCTGGAGCAGCTGCGGATAATAAATTTCTTCAGTAGTCCTTAATTCAATATAATTCAACCATTCATATTGACATTTATCCTGCATAAAATAATATATAAAAATATTTATTATTATTTTTTTATTCTGATTAATACATATTATTTAATAATTAGAGGAGAAGTTTGTAGGTTTTGATAAAGCTAAAGATACAAAAACTTGATAAAACATTGAAGATGCCAGAATACGCTCACATAGGTGATGCTGGGCTTGACCTCTATAGTGCCGTAGATTGCATTCTAAGGCCCTATGAGCGGAGAAAAGTGCCTACTGGTATAAAGATAGCCATTCCAGAAGGATATGCAGGCTTCGTACAGCCAAAATCAGGTCTTGCAATAAAGAATGGATTAAGCCTGGTGAATACTCCCGGACTTATTGATTCCGGATACAGGGGTGAAGTAAGTGCAATACTTATCAATTTAGATCCGGAAAAAGATTTTATTATTAAGCGCGGAGACAAAATATGCCAGCTGGTAATACAGAAAGTTGAAAATGTAGAAATTGAATTCACAGATAAACTTAATGATACCAGCAGAGGCGAAGGCGGTTTCGGAAGTACCGGACCGAAGTGATTTGTGATCAAATATTTAATGATGTATAATATACATCATTAAATATGTATAAGGCGGCTAAATGAAAAGGACACAGATATATCTAAATAATGGCCAATATAATAATCTACTGGTTGAAAGCAAAAAGAGCGGTAAGACTATGTCTGATTTAATAAGAGAAGCAGTTGATTATAGGTTTGGTATTAAAAAGAAAATAAGCCTTGAAAAAGCAATAAATAATATTGCAGGACTGTGGGAAAATCACAAAGACATAAAAAATGGAAAAGACTATATAAATGAATTAAGAGAAGATAAAAGAATTAATGACCTTTATGGAGATACAGAAAAGAAAAATAAACAATAATGCTAAAAATTTCCCAGGTCTTAGATATCTTATTGATTCCGATATAATAATCGAAATCCTGAAAGGAAATAATCAAATTACTGATGCTTTTAAGATGCTTGATGCAGATGATTCAAATATTTATTATTCACCAGTATCAAGGGCCGAGATACTTGCAGGGGCATTTGAAAAAGAAAAGGATGATATAAATATTTTTTTCAACCAGATGATATGCCTGGATTTAACAGATAATATTGGAGAAAAAGCTGGAGACTTCCTGAATAAATACAGGAAAAGCCATAATATAGGTCTGGGAGATGCCATAATAGCGGCGACAGCATATAAATACGATCTTTTATTATTAACCCAGAATATCAAGCATTACCCGATGTCTGAAGTAATGGTTGTAAAACCATAAAAAATAAAATTATTTAATAGTTCCGATAATATATATTATGTCTACTTAATATTATTTTATAGAATAGCACTTTTTAATGATTTTTATAGCCGCTGTAAAAATCTGGAAATCCTATTATATGGCTTAGTCCCCCGATAATAAGACTTATTATAAATCCAAATATTAAAATACTCTTATCATCCATATAGAATATTTTTCAATATACCGAGTATTATCTTATTTTTCCGTATAAGGGCCCATAATTTTTGCATGCAAAATAATCAGCAGATTCCTTATTGCCGGTACCAAAAGAATTCCACGAGCTTGGCCTGAATATTTTATCTTCATCAATATTATGCATGCAGACCGGTATTCTAAGTATTGAAGCCAGTGTTATAAGGTCTGCTCCAATATGACCATAGCTTACTGCTCCATGATTGGCTCCCCAATTATTCATAACTGAATATACATCTGCGAATGCTCCCCTACCGGTAAGGCGTGGGGCAAACCATGTTGTTGGCCATGTAGGGCTGGTCCTGTTATCCAGTGCATCATGAACTTTCTCAGGCAGCTCTATGGTTTGGCCCTCAGCGATCTGCAATACCGGTCCAAGACCCTTAACAAGATTCAATCTGGACATGGTTACAAGCATGCCGCTTTTTGTTGTAAAATCTGTCGAAAATCCACCTCCTCTGAAATAACCGAGGTCTGCGGGCCTGAAAAGTGTGGAATCTATACATTTATTTATCTCGTTTTCAGTTATTTCCCAGAAAGGTTTAATGGCAGGCACTCCATCTATTACCTGTTGTCCTGTGCCGTCCAGGGCTGTAGATCCTGAATTGATGAGGTGGATTATCCCATTTTTAGCTATTTCCCTAAGATCATGCCCGGTAACCCTCTTAACAGCATCAGGACTCCAGTAAGTCCTTACATCTGAAAAAACTTGAGCAGTATTTGTAAGCAAATATCCAAATAGCATTGAAATACCGTTAAGACAATCATTCTCGGTTGCTAAAATATAGGGTGTCCTCGGGCCATTCCAGTCAAAAGAGCTATTAAGTATCGTTTCTGCAAAATCAGCATTGGGATAATGATCCGTCCAATGCCGCTGGCCCTGAAAACCAGCGGCTATTGCATTATGTCCAAGAGACTCTTCAAAGAAGCCGTTTTTTTCAAGATTTTTATTTCCAATCATCATGTCCCTGCAGATCAGTGCCATTTTTACTGAAAACTCCCAATCTTTGTCAAGGTCATTTCTGGATTTTTGCAATTCTTTGGGATTATCATCGGGACCTTCTTTTAAACTCATCTTTGTCCATTCAAATGCTTTTTTGTATTCTTCCCTATCATAGATCCCGAGGTCTATCCTTCTTTTTATTTCTGTCATATCTGCATATTCTACCCGCATACCTAAATAATCTTCAAAAAAATCGGGATCTATGATAGAGCCCGCTATTCCCATCGATACGCTTCCGATGGAAAGATATGATTTATTATGCATAATTGAGGCTGCAAGTGATGCTTTTGTAAATGATAGGATCTTTTCTTTTACATCATCCGGAACAGAACTGTCGTTTGCGTCCTGGACATCCCTTCCATATATTCCAAAAGCAGGAAGGCCTTTATGGGTATGGGCAGCCAGAACTGCCGCAAGGTAAACTGCTCCAGGTCGTTCGGTTCCATTAAAACCCCAAACAGCTTTGGGACGCAGTGGATCCATATCCATAGTCTCCGAGCCGTAGCACCAGCATGGGGTAACTGTAAGAGTTGCACCTATCCCAAAACTTGCAAACTTATCATCTGCAGCTGCCGATTCTGATGCTCCTCCGATGGTTGTATCTGATATAATGCATTTCACTGGAGTTCCGTCAGGGTATCTAAGGTTGTCTGAAATCAATTTTGATGCAGATCTTGCCATCTTCATCGTCTGGTTTTCCAGAGATTCTCTTACTCCTCCCATCCTGCCATCGATTACAGGGCGGATTCCGATACCGGGATATTTTTGTATGTTTTCACCCATTTTTATCCTTTCAAATAATTCATTTTTATTATTAATAAAGTTTGATACAGTAAAATAAAATAAGGACTTATCTGGTAGAATTTCTGATAACGAGGCTGGTCTCTAAAGTAATGATTGAAGGTTTATCACCAGAATAGCTTCTTTTATTATTTATATTTTTTAAAAGTATTTCAGTAGCTGTTAATCCCAGGAGATAAACTGGCTGGCTGACAGCAGTAAGCGGCGGATCGACTATTATGCTCCAGTCAGGGTCATCAAATCCTATAATACTTATATCTTCCGGGATCGATAATCCTGCATTTTTTATCTCTATAAGACAGCCTAAAGTCATATCTATATTTGAAGAAAATATAGCATCTGGAATATGAGCACCCTCCAGTAACTCTTTTGTGAGCCTGGCTCCACTCTCCTTTTTAAAATTTCCGATTTTAATGAGATCATTATTAATCCTAAGACCAGCATCGCAGATAGCCTTATTGTAACCGTCCAGTCTTTGGCGGCCCGTTGTCCTGTCAATATATCCTCCAATAAATGCGATCCTCCTGTACCCTCTGCCCAATAGATGCTTTACGGCACCGTAGGATCCCTTATAATTATCAACCAGTACAGAATCACAATCCACACCCTCGATTAATCTATCCAGCAGAACCACATTGATTCCTGATCCAATAATATTTTTTATATACCCTGCATTTTTTCCCGTCGGGGTAAGTATGATCCCATCAACTTTGTTTGATTTTAGGATCTTCAAGTATTCCAGCTCTTTTTGAGGATCGTCATCTCCGTTACATAATATAAGCTTATATCCAGATTTACGGGCTTTCTCTTCAACAGACTTTGCAATGATCGAGTAAAATGGTGAGAGCACATTACTTACGATGATACCAATGGTATAGGTTTTATTCTGCCTCAAGCTTCTTGCTACTGAATCTACTTCATAATTAAGGTCTTCTATGGCATCAAGGACTTTCTTTCTTGTATTTTTTTTTACACCTTCGAAATTAACCAATACCCTGGACACAGTCGCAGTAGATACCCCGGCCTCATTTGCAACAGTTTTTATATTGACTTTCAAATTTTTCTCTGTTTTCATATGCAAAATATATTAAATCAATTAAAAAAGTCTAAAACCTTGTTAACGATTACATTAAATATTAGACCTTATTTTCCAAAATATCAAATCTTCGATAAATAAAATTGAGGGGTCAGAAAAATAAAAATTGATCTTTAAATCCAGGTATGCTGATCAACACTTTACCTGTTCAGGTATTTAAACAATAAGCTATTGTAATCTTTTTTGTAAAATAGTTTTACATTGATCTCAGGATAAAGTTCCCTGACTTTTTTTATC
>CAYRTF010000066.1:7272-7939 GCA_964427165.1 uncultured Actinomycetota bacterium
TGTTTTTTTTGGTAACAAGTTTCTGATTTAAAGTTGTCAGCTCGATATACAGATCCAGTTCGGCAAGATAAAAATCAGGAGTAAAACTTATTAGTGGAATATCATCTTCATCCCATTCCAGAGTGAAAGTTTTTGGTTCGTATTCCCATTTTATCTGGTAGAAATCAAGTATCTTGGCGAACTCCTTTTCACTTTCGTGAGCAAAAATAATATTCTCTGCATTTTTGAACTCAAGCTCCAGCTTATTGTTTTTTGTAGAATTTCTTCTTACTCTTAGCACATTTCTAGCCATTGAAGTATTTAACAACCTCCTTTCAAATACTGATAGTTTTTATTTTATCAATACCGGGTGGATCAGAAATACGGAAATGTCTCTCGATGTCCCCTTTTAGATCTTCATAAACTTTTCCCAATGCTATTCCAAAAACACCCTGTCCACTCTTCAAGGTATCAATAATGGCTTTATCTGAACTGCATGCATAAACTGAATTGCCGTCTGAAAGTAGTGTAACTTTTAAAAAGCTATTACCGCTGTCATTACCATTTTCCTCAAGATACTTCTTTGCTTTTCTAATCTTCTGAAGGCTGACTCCGGCCTCAAGCAGTTTCTTTACAACCTTAAGTTTTAAAAGATCATTAAAACTGTACATTCTTCTTGATCCATACC
>CAYRTF010000067.1:0-7896 GCA_964427165.1 uncultured Actinomycetota bacterium
GATAAGACTCGACACTGAAGATGTTTTATCCCTTCATAAAAAGATGTGCAGAGCAACTGGAGGCATCTCGGGGATTCGTGATATCGGAACCCTGGAATCTGCGATATTCCATGCTTATGCCTCTTTTGAAGGAAATGATCTTTACCCTACTATCGAAAGAAAGGTTGCCAGACAGGTTTATGGAATTATAAGAAATCATCCTTTTATAGACGGAAACAAGCGTATAGGGATATTTGTAATGCTGATCCTTCTTGAATTAAATAATATTAAATTGAAGTTTACCCAATCTGAACTGGTAAGACTCGGTATTAGCATAGCTGAAGGAAAAGCACAACCTCAGTATATAGAAAAATGGATCATTAGACATAAGGAAAAATAATACAGGTCCAAATCATTTTAAAAATCGAATATACAGATCAGCTTTCAACTAATAGATCATTAAATTTAACCCAGTAAATATACTTTCACTTTGCTTCCTTTTTTCACATTTCCCATATTTATTGGAAACTGTGCTATACCATTGGCTCTGGCCATAGAGGTAAGTATTCCTGAACCCTGCATGCCGGTAGATTTAAAAAAGTACTGCCCGTTCTTCTCCTCGACGATCACGCGGGCAAAATTTATCCTTCCTGTCTTATTCTTAAAATCATGAAGGGCTTCTGCCATTACTTCAGGCCTGAAAAGATTGCCGGACCCCATAGACTTTCTTATCATGGGTCTCACATACATCTCAAAACAAACCATAACTGAAACCGGATTTCCAGGAAGGCCAAAAATATATTTATCCTTATATTCGAAAAAAGCAAGTGGCCTGCCGGGTTTTTGATTTACTCTCCAGAAAAGAAGTCTTGCACCAACAGATTCCAGGATATCTTTTACCAGGTCATAATCACCAACCGATATTCCTCCGGTAAGTAACAGGATATCGCATTCTTCAAGTGATCGTTTTATCTTTTTTAATAGCAGTGCTTCATCATCAGGAGCTCTGTCAAACTTCTTATACTCTATTCCCATCTCCTTTATCTGGGCAGATAATGAATAGCTATTACTATCCCTTACTTTTCCGGCGACCAGTTTCTCATCGATATCTATGACCTCATCGCCAGTTGAAAGTACTCCTATGACCGGTGAACCATAGACCCTGATCTCACTTTTTCCAAGAGAAGCCAAAACTCCTATAGTGCCGGGATTTATGCTATCGCCTTTTTTAAAAACGGTACTGCCCTTTTTTATATCTTCTCCGCAGTACCGGACATTCTCACCTTTTTCAATTTCTCTGAATACCATAATACTTGTTGTGTCCCGCTGTGTATCTTCCTTCATGATCACAGAATCTGCTCCCTTTGGAAGAGGGGCTCCTGTCATTATGGACATACAGAAACCGGGGTTTACCTTTGATTTCGGGATCTTTCCTGCCGGAATATCTTCACTTGCAAGTACCAGCCTTATAGGATAACTTTTTTCAGCTCCCTTTATATCAATGGATCGGACCGCATAACCATCCATGGCAGAATTATCATATATGGGAATATTATCGGAAGAGATTATGTCTTCAGCAAGGACAAGCCCCAGACTTTCAAGTATTGGCAGTTTTTTCACAACAGGTTTAAGTCCTGAGTCTAGAACTATTTTTTGGGCTTCTTCTACAGAGATCATTTTTTAAACACTTCCCCTATTATTTAATACTGGTCCGGTATTAATATTATTATTTTAAGGTATGCATGTAAAGCAGCTGAGGTGGTAAAATAATTTAAGACGATGATACCTTTTAAATCAGCATCTGGTCTTTATGATTTTTAGCCCTTAAGACAAGACAAACAAGGTCAGATTTGCCTGTAGCCTCTGTCTCGGGAAAAACTGCATTGGGAGAAGATAGGGCCGGAAGATTAGAGATACTATCTCATATACATCCCGCCATTTATATCAAGCGTGGTTCCTGTAATATAGCCTGCCTCATCGCTGGCAAAAAATACAACTGCAGCTCCTACGTCTTCCACCGTTCCAAAACCCATGGGCATCTTCGCTGCCAGCTCCTTCTTCCTTTCAGGAGTGACAAAGCCGTCAAGCATCTCTGAATCAATGGAACCCGGGGCAACTGCATTGACTGTTACATTAAAAGGAGTGGCTATGCGGGCAAGGGTCTTTGTAAGAGCTATCTGTCCGCCCTTGCTGGCTGAATAATGGACCTGTCCATATTCCGCTCCGCGCAAGCCAGTCATTGAAGCATCGATTATGATCCTGCCGTATTTTTGCTCTCTCATGATCTCTATGGCATATTTTGTGCAAAGGAATGTGCTGGTAAGATTTGTCTCCATAATATAGTTCCAGTCATCAAGTGTTGACTGGAATACATCTTCCTTTATTATTGTGCCTGCATTATTAACAAAGATATCAAGCTTACTGTATTTATCTATTACTGTATCAAATAACTTTTTTACATCACCCTCTTTTCTGACATCTGCCTTTACTGCTATTGCATCGCTGCCCATCTTTTTTATATCCTTCTACTACAGATAATGCTTTTTCTTTAGAGCTCATATAATTTACAACCACATCGGCGCCTGCTTTTGCAAGAGACTTTGCAATACCCGCCCCCAGACCTCTGGAAGCTCCAGTTACAAGCGCTACTTTATTTTTAAGTGAAAACATACTTTCTCCTTTACCTGTTTGAAATATTTTTTCTATATTCAGGATTTACTACCTGTATCTTTACAAGACCATTATCCCTGGCTCTTTTTAATACTCTGCTTACTTTATATTTGGACATCTTGAGCCTTCTGCCTATGCTTTCCTGTTTTAGGTCCTCAATATAATATAGTTTTGCTACCTTATGCTGAAGTTCTATATTGTATGACATGCTTTTTCCTACCCGTCCCAGCCAAACATAAATTTGCCTGTTGCGCCTTCTGAGAAGAGCCTGAATGCTTCTCCTGCATCTTCAAGCTTGAAGGTCCTTGTCACCATATCTGAAAAGTGGATATTATTTTCTACCAGAAACTCTGCCATTTCCGGATAATCATTTCTGGGGCATACATAGGAGCCCACTGCAGTTGCCTGCCTTCTTATGAAATGGTCCATATCAATTGTATTTTCCTTTGCCCCCATACCTACAAATCCTATCCTTCCGTTTGCAGCTATAGACTTTACTGCCGTAGCCTGGGCCTGGCTTGAGCCTGAAGCTATCATTATCCTGTCTGCTCCCCTGCCATGGGTAAGCTCCATAACAGCCTCTACTGTATCTACTTTAGAAGCATCTATAAGTTTTTCAGCTCCAAAGCGTCTGGCAAACTCCAGCCTGTCTTTTAGTACATCTATTACTATTGGCTCTACTCCATATACTTTTGCTACCATAAGGATAGAAAGTCCCACGGGTCCCGTACCGAAAAGTACAAATGAGGTACGTCCTGAAAGATCCATTTTCTTAACCGCTGAATATGCCGTACCCCCTGCGCATCCTATTATGGCGCCGTCATCAAAGTTTAGCTCATCAGGAAGCTTAAGGCAGAATCTTTCCTTGGCCAGAAAGTAGTCTGAGTCGCAGCCGTCTGTATGTATACCCATCCCCCTTCTGTTATAGCACTGCATATACAGGCCCATCCGGCATAGCGTACACTTGCCGCAGCCGTGGTGGTGATATATCGCTACCCTGTCCCCTGCTTTTATATCAAGTACGCCCTGGCCTATCTCTTCTACTACTCCTGCTCCTTCATGTCCCGATATAAAGGGAGGAGGGTCAGGGGGTTTATAAAAGAGCAGATCACTTCCGCATATACCGGTAGACTTCATCTTTATCACTACTTCACCTGGACCGGGTTTGGGGTCCGGGCAGTCTTTTATCTCTAACTTGCTGTTTCCTTTAAAGTATAATGCTTTCATTGTTCTCCTGTTTTTGTAGAATTTTTAATCTTATTAAAATTAATTAATAAATCGGTTACATGTCCTGAATTTTTGTTATATCCCATATATTATTCTTAACTTTAAATGATCCCTTAAAAGCGGGGGTCATATCATGTAGATCCCGCCATTGATGTCTAAAGTTGCTCCCGTAATAAATCCATTGTACTCACTGGCTAGAAATGCCACAGCACGGGCCACATCCTCGCAGGTGCCTGCCCTTTCCAGGGGGATCTTTGATATCACTTCTTTCTTTAGCTTATCGCTTGTACGGGTGGCGTGTATCTTTGTCCCAAGTATCATACCGGGAGCTACTGCATTTACCCTTATGCTATATGGGGCAAGTTCTCTGGCAAGACCCCTTGTCATTGTAAGTATGGCCCCTTTTACTGTAGAGTAGGCAAGGGAACCTGCATTTCCACCCATTCTTCCTGCTTCAGAGGATAGATTAACAATACTTGCCTCCCCAATGTTTTTCATCAGCGGCACTGCTTCTCTTATTACAAGCAGCATCGATTCCAGGTTGAGAGTAGAAACTTCCCGGAAGAAATCAATAGTCATATCCTCAAGTGGTGTCCTCTCATGAAAAGTGCCTGCATTATTTACAAGTATGTCGAGTTTACCTGGATCTTTGGCTATTTTTCCCATAAGGGTCTTTATCTCTTCTTCTCGGGTTAGGTCTGCGCCCAGTGTATATGCTTTGCCGCCGTTTTCCCTTATTTTATCCGCCAGCTCCTTAGCAGGTCCTCTGCTGGTATTGTAATGGATAAATACAGAAGCACCATTGATTGCTATCTCTTCTACAATGGCTCTTCCAATACCTGATCCTCCGCCTGTTATGAGGGCTATTTTATCTTCTAGTGAGTTCAAGTTACTTATACTCCTATTTTTCTATTTATATTATTTATTGTATTAATTTTCTAGTATTTATGGCTTACCTTCCTTATCATCAAGCAAAAGCTGTAGACTATGGTAGGAGGATTTTTATCATAGGAACCAAAATTTTCCCAAACTCATACTGGATGATCAGATCTCTTTATTATGATCAGGCTTTACTACCTGTATCTTTACAAGACCATTATCCCTGGCTCTTTTCAATACTCTGCTTACTTTATATTTGGACATCTTTAGCCTTCTGCCGATACTTTCCTGTTTTAGGTCCTCAATATAATATAACTTAGCGACTTCATGTAATAATTCTAGATTATAGGCCATACCGGTCTCCTATTTACCATACGTTTATAAATCAAAGCTACCTCATATACATCCCGCCGTTTATATCAAGTACGGCTCCTGTGATATAATGTGCCTCATCGCTGGCAAAATACACTATTGCGTCCCCTACGTCTTCCACCTTTCCAAAGCCCAGAGGCATTTTTTTTGTAAGTTCTTTCTGCTTTTCCGGGTCATGTACTTTTCCAAGCATCTCTGTCTCTATGGGTCCAGGTGCAACTGCATTTACGGTAATATTATATGGAGCAGCGGTACGGGCAAGTGTCTTCGCCATAGCAAGCTGTCCGCCTTTACTGGCCGCATAGTGGACCTGGCCGTATTCTGCACCCCGGTAGCCTGTCATTGAAGAATTTATTATTATCCTGCCATAATTCTGCTCTTTCATTATCTCCATAGCTTTTTTAAGGCATAGGAAAGTGCTGGTCAGATTGGTATCCATTATATAGTTCCAGTCTTTTAGAGTTGTGCCGAAGATATCTTCCTCGCTGCTGGTGCCGGCGCTGTTTACAAATATATCAAGCTTTTTATACCTGGAAATAACTGTGTCAAAAAGATCTTTGATGTCTTCTTCTTTTCTTGAATCCGCTTTTACAGCCATTGCATTACTGCCCATCTTTTTTAGGTCCTTTACGACTTCTATAGCTCTGTTTTCTGAGCTAAGATAACTGATTACTACATCTGCTCCAGCCTTTGCCAGGGACTTTGCTATGCCTGCCCCCAGGCCCCGGGAGGCGCCTGTTACAAGGGCTGTTTTATCTTTAAGTGAGAACATGAATATCTCCTTTAGTGTTTTAATTTACTTTATTATATATCCTATTGAAGGATCAGCTGGTCCGCTATTTAGGCATTTCCTGTAAAAATGCGATTTTGGCTCTTTCGCAGTGACCTCTTTGAACTTCTACAATACCTTTTACATCCTGTTTTTTAAAACACTTGATCATTTTATGGTGCTCTTTTCCGACCTGGATAATACGGTCCTTTGGATATCCGTATGTGGTCCTTATTACAGTCAGTAATGTATTGGTCCGGTGCAGCATATCAAGTGCTTCACGGTTACAGGCGATTTCATTATGTATCTTATGAAAACGGCGGTTAGCCTTAATAATATCCGGAGAATCCTCCTCCTTGCTCAGACCGTCATATACTTCCTGAGCCTTTATTAATTCCTTGATCCAACCCCTATCCTCTTTTTCACATGCTTTCCGTACCAGAAGTGACTCAATGGACATGCACAGATCACATATATTTCCCACAAACCGGCGGTCAAGCGACTTGACCTGAGCACCCCGGTGAGGGATTATCTTTACCAATCCTTCTCCCTGAAGTTGCTGCAGAGCCTCCCTGATAGGCATCTGGCTGGTGCCGAATCTGCGTATTAAATTGCTCATCTTCAGCTGCTGTCCTGGCTTGAATTCTCCGGTTACAATAGCAATTCTTAAACTGTCTGTAACTCTCCGGTAAATGGTACCGCTCAAAGAATTTATCTGCTCATTTTCCATAAGTCTCTATTGCTATGATTATTTATTATCTTTGTTTACTTTTCCTCTATCTACTGAATAGTAGGCTATCTCATCAGCGGGACGGATATCTGTAAGCTTGCCTGTATAATGCCTTATGGAGTGTGGTTTGTAAGGATGCTTTTTTATCTCCTCTTCATCCAGATCAACACCAAGACCAGGAATATCAGGTATTACCATATATCCGTTCTCAAGCCTTAATGTTTCTTTAGCTATCTTTGCCCTTACCGGTATATCGGTTGCCATGGTCTCAAGTAGATATATGTTTGGACAGCAGGCAGCTAATTGAAGAGTTGCAGCATTTGCTACAGGCCCTGATGGATTGTGCGGGCACACGGGAAGATGATAAGTCTCAGCAAGAGCCGCTATTTTTCTTAGTTCAAAAAGACCGACATGAGTTACATCCGGCTGTATATAATCCGCACATCCCATATTTAGGAAAGTCTTGAATCTGAACTTGTTATATATCCTCTCTCCTGCGGCTATTGCCACCCCTACATTTTTCCTAACTTCTGCAAGTCCCTCGAAATCATTGGGAGGTATTGGTTCTTCAAACCAGTGAACATCATATTTTTCAAGTTCTTTTCCAACTCTTATAGCCGATGGAACATTAAGACGTCCGTGTCCCTCGATCAGAAGCAGTGTCTTGTCTTTTACAGCTTCCTTTACAGCAGCCACGCAATCAATAGCAGAGTTGAAATCTTTTTGCTCTATAGATTGCCAGGCAGTACCGAAGGGATCCCATTTAAGGCCCACAAAGCCCAATTTTAAAGCTTCTTTTGCTTTAGCTGCAAATTCTTCCGGAGTTTTGGCTGATGCAAACCATGCATTTGCATAACAGGGTATCTTATCCCTTATTTTTCCTCCTATCAGCTGATAAACGGGAACACCCAGGTCTTTACCCTTTATGTCCCAGAGTGCCATCTCTATGGCAGCCATTGCACTTATTATTACTGCTCCGCCCTGCCAGTAGCTGTTCCTGTATGTATAATGCCAGAAGGCTTCTATGGCATGGGGATCCTTTCCTACAAGATTTACTCCTATCTCTTCTATTGCTTTAGCTACTGACAGCTCATGATATTCAAGAGTCGCTTCTCCTACTCCGTATATGCCTTTATCAGTCTCTACTTTTACAAATACCCAGTTGGAGCGGTAGGCATCGCATACAAGGGGTCTTATGCTGGTAATCTTCATATTTTTTCTCCTGTTAGTATTTTTTCTAGTTCAACTGGTTTTCCTGCTGTAAAGAGAA
>CAYRTF010000068.1:0-6498 GCA_964427165.1 uncultured Actinomycetota bacterium
CCCTCTTATGTATTTTATTATTAATTTTATATAAAATTCACCTATTTAATTAAGGAGGTCTATGTGTTGATCACTAGAAAGAAATTTCTAAAAATTTCAGGCGGTGCAATCGCTGGAGCTGCGCTTTCCAATCTATGGATGCCAAATTTACTCAGTGCAGCTTCTGTAAAAGATGGAAAAGGGAGGCTGCCCATTATATGGTTTCAAGGCCAGGCCTGTTCAGGATGCTCTGTCAGTCTGCTAAATACCGAGTATCCCGGAGTAGACGAGGTGCTAATTGAAGTGATAACACTGGATTATCACCCCACCGTAATGGCGGGTACAGGAGATGTGGCTCTTGATGTTATCAGGAGAATGATAAAAGACGAAAAAGGGCAATATATTCTTGCTGTTGAAGGTGCGATACCCCTGGAAGCAGGCGGGGAATACTGTACAGTTGGTGAAGTGGATGAAAAACCCATAACTGCTCTTGAGTGGATAAAGGAGATCGGTAACAATGCTCTTGCAGTTGTTGCAGTAGGAACATGTGCAGCATGGGGAGGAATACCTGCAGCAACACCAAATCCTACCGGCGCCGTACCTGCATCAGAAGTAATAAAGGACAAGCCTGTTATCAATATCCCCGGCTGCCCACCTCATCCCGACTGGATGGTAGGTACGCTGGTAAATGTTCTGAAGTATGGAATACCAAAACTTGATGAACTGGGTCGTCCGGTAATGTTTTTTGGAAATGATAAGCTGGTTCATGATAACTGTGAGCTGAGAAAATATTTTGATGAAGGGAAATTTGCAAAAGATTTTAGCGATGAAGGCTGCTTGTATGAACTAGGCTGCAAGGGACCGGTGACACACTGCGATATCTCTACAAGGGGATGGAACAGTGGCGTCAGCTGGTGCAATAGGGCAGGCGGACCATGTGTTGGTTGTACTGAGACATTTTTCCCGGGAGCAACAGGCTCAGGTTTATACGAAAAACTACCCGCAGCACAAGTTCCCGGTCTTGCAAATATTAATGCAAACGCAAACACCATAGGTATTGCTCTCGGCGCAGCTACCGCAGCAGGCATAGGCGCACATGCGATTGCAAGAGCAGTATCAAGTAAAAAATTAAAGAATAAGAAAAAAAATGATAATACAGAAGAAAAGGAGGGAAACTAATGGCTAGAACAGTAACAGTCGATCCCTTGACCAGAATAGAAGGTCATCTAAAAATAAAGGTTAGTGTTGATAATGGTGTTGTTGTGGATGCGTATAGTGCGGGTGAGATGTTCAGGGGTTGGGAAATAATCCTTAAAGGCAGAAGTCCCCTGGATGCTCCGGTCATAACACAGAGAATATGCGGAGTCTGCCCTCAGGTTCATGGTACTGCTTCAGTATTGTGTCTTGATGATGCACTTGGGGTAAAACCTCCTGCAAATGGCAGGATAATAAGAAATCTCATGCTTGGATCTAACTTTTTACAATCACACATACTTCATTTTTATCATCTTTCAGCATTAGATTTTGTTGATATCACAGCTATTCTTGAATATAAAGGTTCTGACTCTAAATTGATCAAGATAAGAGACTGGGTAAAGAGTGATGTCGAGTCTGGGGAAGCCAGCGCGGGAGCACCTTTTTTACCCCGGTATGAAGGGGACTATATTGAGGACTATGAGACAAATATACAATCCATAGCAAATTATGTAAAAGCTCTTGAGATCAGGAGAAAAGCACAAGAAATGCTCTGTATCTGGGGCGGCAAAATGCCTCATGTCCAGACATTGTTCCCCGGAGGCGTATCTGCAAGACCTACAGTTGATAATATTGCAGCATTTAAATCAAGACTGGCAGAGATCCAGGCTTTTATTAATACTGCGTACATCCCCAATGTTCTTGCTGTTGCAAAAGCATACCCGGACTGGTTTGGAATTGGAAAAGGAGTAGGAAATTTCCTCTCTTATGGGGGTTTTCCGCTCAATGATGATAAAGATGAACCTCTTTTAACATCTGGCGAATATATCGAAGGAAATATTGGAGAATTCAATTCAGATGATATAGCAGAACATGTAAAGCACTCTAAGTATTCTTCCGGGTCAGTATTACATCCTTCAAGTGGAGAAACGACGCCGGACGCAGATAAAACTGGAGCCTATTCGTGGTTAAAATCACCAAGATACAAGGGTAAGGTTGTCGAAGGCGGACCACTTGCCAGGACATTTATAGCATATCTAAAAGGTACCAATAGCGATCTGAATGCAATGGTAGATGGTGTTCTCGGAGAACTTGGTGCGGGTCCCGAAGCATTGATATCTACACTTGGCAGACATGCAGCAAGAGCTCTCGAAGCCAAAATCGTGGCAGATAATATGCAGAAATGGGCGGATGAGCTTGTTCCAGGCGAACCGGTTCATAATGAATTCAATATCCCCAGCAGTTCAAAGGGAATGGGACTTACCGCAGGACCCAGGGGTGCACTTGGACATTGGATAACAATAGATAATAAAAAGATTGCAAATTATCAGGCAGTAGTGCCTACAACATGGAACGGCAGTCCAAGGGATGATAATGGCAATATGGGTCCCTTTGAACAGGCATTAATGGGCACACCGGTGGCTGACCCGGAAAACCCGATAGAAATAGGCAGAGTTATCAGGTCCTTTGATCCATGCCTGGCATGTGCCATTCATATAATCGACAATGGTAAGGAAATCTCGAAGTTTAAAATAAATACTTGATAATCATAGTCATTGTACAGGAGGATATAAATGAAATATATATTTAAGCATACAGTCATCACAAGGATAATGCATGCAGTTCATCTGATATCAATGATCATGCTTATTCTCAGCGGCTTCTTTATCTATGCTCCAAGTGTGTTTAAAATATTTCCGTCAATGGATTCGGCCAGGTATGTACATTTTATATTTATGTATTTTATAGGATGGACACTAGTATATAAGTTCTATTACAGTATAGTTACGGGTGAAATAAAAGAGCTGATCTTTACCTGGAAAGATGCAAAAGAACTTCCTGGGCTTATTAAGCACTATACATATGGAATATTTGTCGGCCACAAAAAAAAGGATTGGGGCAAATATAATCCTGGCCAGAAATTGCTGTATACAGCATGGCCGGCATTACTTATCATCCAGGGCATAACTGGTCTTGGATTATATTTCATAGGGACTTTTGCTGTATTTAATAACTTTCTGGGCGGCATGGCAAATGTCAGGTCATGGCATTTCTTTATTTCCTGGTTATTTACAATAACAACAGTGGCTCATATCTATCTTGGTTCTACAGGACCAAAATTCTTTGATTACTACAAATCTGTAGTTACCGGTTATGAGATTCACGAAGAATAATATATAAAATAAGATAAATATATATAGAAATTAAACCGGTGATATGACAATGGACGATATTACCGGTTTATTTTATGTAGAATTATGAAAGGTAGAAAACAAAACTTAATCATAGCGTTTGGCAATATTCTTCTTACAGATGATGGCATAGGCATACATATACTTAGTAAATTAAAAGATGAAGAAAGTCTCAGGGGAAATCAATTTCTTGATCTGGGCACGTCATCCATGGATATTGCGTATTATTTGAATAATGACATTGCCCGGATGGTAATACTGGACTGCATAAGATCTGACGGTGACGAACCAGGGACACTTTTCAAGATGGGACTTGATGACCTGGTTTCAAAAAAAAAGGAGAATTTTTCGCTTCATCAGTTAAAACTTATTGATTCTATTAAGCTGGTTTCTATTGAAAATGATTTTCCTGAGACTATGATACTTGGCATAGTGCCAAAAGACACAAAAACTTTCTCTGACAAGCTTTCAAAAGAACTAATTGGCAGATTACCTATAATTTATGGTAAGATATTGGATCTTATAAAAGAATTTTTAGAATAATATAAATTAAAAGCTTTAAATAATATTTAGTAAAATGCATGAATATTCAATCACAAGCTCAATGGTCAATATACTTGAGGATGTCGCAAAAAAAAACAATCTGAAAAAAATATCTAAAGTAAATATCGACCTTGATCCTATAGCTAATATTGAACCTGATTCAATAAATTTTTATTATGAATTTATGACCAAAGATAATAAACTACTCAAAGGTTCAGAGCTTATTTTCAATATCCAGAGAATAAAAATTGAATGCATGGAGTGCGGTGATATTTTTGAAAAGGACGAGTTTATACCTGAATGTTCAAAATGTGGAAGCAGTAAGGTAAAAAATATAAATATTGATGATATAAAAATAATATCAGTTGAGACATAAATTGGAAAAAAGTAACGACTCCTGGCTCTTTCAATGGCGAAATAGCCCAGGATCATTTTCAAAGGAGAAAATATGGCTGCAAGTAAGAAGACAGGTAAAAAAACTGTATGGGACATGACTCTTGAAAGACTGAATGAGTCGATGGAGCTTTTGGACCTAAGTCCAGGCTTAAAAAAATATCTGAGAGAACCAAGAAAAATTTTAGAAGTAGCTGTGACCGTAAAGATGGATAATGGAGATATTGATATCTTTAAAGGTTACAGGGTACAGCACAATACTAACAGGGGACCTGCAAAGGGGGGCATCAGGTATCATCAAGATGTAAATGTTGATGAGATAAAAGCACTGGCAATGCTGATGACATGGAAATGTGCGGTTGTCGGCATTCCTTTTGGTGGTGCAAAAGGTGGAATAGTGGTAGATCCATCAAGGATGTCTCTTAAGGAGCTTGAAAACCTGACAAGAAGGTATACATTTGAGATAATCAACAGTATTGGTCCCGAAAAGGATATACCTGCACCTGATGTAAATACAAATTCCCAGATAATGGCCTGGATCATGGATACATATTCTATTGATAAAGGTTATGCAGTACCTGGTGTAGTGACAGGAAAACCGATAGAGCTGGGAGGCTCACAGGGAAGAGAAGAGGCCACAGGAAGAGGATGTGTATATACTATATTATCAGCACTGAAGGTAAATGGCATAGACAGTACTGACCTTAATGTTGCCATACAGGGTTTTGGCAATGTAGGATCTAATGCGGCAAAAATACTCCATGATCTCGGGTTCAGAATAGTTGCCATTAGTGATATTAGCGGCGGGCTATACAATAAAAAGGGTATAGATCCTTATGACCTGCAGAATTATTATAAGGATAATGGTGCATTAGCCGGATATAAAAAAGCATCAAGCATGCCGGGCGAAGAAATATTCGGTACTGATTGTGATATACTTATACCTGCTGCGCTTGAGAATCAGATCAAAAGATCAAATGCCGGCTCGGTCAAGGCAAAGTTTATTGCTGAAGCTGCAAATGCACCTGTTACTCCGATTGCGGATGAGATCCTCAACAGTAACGGCAAATTTATTATACCAGATATCCTTTGTAATGCAGGGGGTGTAACGGTATCGTATTTTGAATGGGTCCAGGGGAATGATGCGTATTTCTGGTCAAGGAGGAAAGTAAATCTTAGTCTCAGGGATATAATGGAAAAGGCATTTTACTCAGTATATACGATATCAAATGATAAAAAAGTAAATATGAGAAAAGCTGCTAATATTTTTGGGATCGGGAGAGTGGCAGAAGCAGTAAGACTGCGAGGCATTTATCCTTAAATAATTTATTTTAATGCTGGTTAAGCTGTTTAAAAATGGATTCAGGCTGTGATTTGTGGCCTTAAATAAAAAGTATCCAAAAGTTATATTGACTTAAAATGAGGCTAAAGATAAAATGAAAATGATAATTTTTATTATTTGAATTACTTGATTTATAGTTATTTGCACAGTTTTTAAAATTATTAGCAATAATTTAAAAATTAATTACTTAAGAATTAATGAATGATAGATATATATTAAAAATATTGCTAATAATGGTTTGAAGTTTTAATTGTACGGGAGGAATTAGAAATAGTATAAAGCTTATATTTTTTAAATTATGCTAAAACAGTAATCATAAAAGTAGCAATTAAAATAAGTATTTATATATAAAGCTTGTGCGGATAGGTTATAAGTCGGGTATATTTGCTCGACTTTTTTATTTATATAGGAGGAAATAATGGAGTGGTGGGTAGTTTTGATCATAGCCGGTGCTGTTATTATTGTCGGTTTTTTACTAGGATACTTTTACAGGAAATATATTATTGATACACATGCAGGTTCTGCTGCCGAAAAAGCATTTGCTCTTGTGGAAAATGCAAAAAAAGATGCAATTAATATAAAAAAAGAAGCAGTAATAGAAGGAAAAGAAGAAATACAGCATCTTAAGGCCAGGACAGAAGATGATATAAAAAAGCATAGATCTGAATTAAAGAGAATTGAGGACCGTCTTTTAAATAAGGAAGATTCACTTGAAAAAAAATCTAACTATTTAGAAAAAAAAGAACAGTCAGTGGTCCAAAAGGCAAATGAACTTGATGCCAAGACAAAAAAAATTGATGAAATATTAAAAAAGGAAGTGTTAAAACTTGAAGCAATTGCAGGGCTGACCAGGGA
>CAYRTF010000068.1:6508-7845 GCA_964427165.1 uncultured Actinomycetota bacterium
TGGAGGATGATGCCAAACATGAATCAGCTAAAAAATTCAGGGAGATCGAAGCAAAACTTAAAGAAGATTCCGATAAGATCGCAAAAAAAATCATATCACAATCAATACAGCGATGCGCAATGGATCATGTAAGCGAGACCACGGTATCGGTTGTAAACCTTCCGAGCGATGAGATGAAGGGCAGGATCATCGGAAGGGAAGGGCGGAATATCAGGGTATTTGAGAATCTGACTGGAATAAATATCATAGTAGATGATACGCCTGAAGCGGTAATCCTGTCTTCATTCGACCCTGTTAGAAGGGAAATTGCGAGGGTCACCCTGGAGAACCTGATCATGGATGGAAGAATACATCCGGCGAGGATCGAAGAGATGTATGAAAAGGCCAGCAAGATAATCAGTAATGAAATAAAACTTGAAGGTGAGCAGGCCGTATTCGACACTGGTATTTCAGGGCTTAATCCGGGAATAATCAAAGTACTTGGAAGACTTAAATACAGGACCAGTTATGGACAAAATGTGCTCCTTCATTCGAAAGAAGTATCATTTGTTGCAGGCATAATAGCAGCAGAGCTTGGACTCAATATAAAACAGGCAAAGAGGGCCGGTCTCCTACATGATGTTGGCAAGGCACTCACGCATGATATCGATGGTTCACATGCTGTGATCGGCGCTGAGCTTGCAAGAAGACTCCATGAAGATGAAGTGATATGCCATGCTATAGAAGCTCACCATAGTGAAGTAGAAGTGAAAACTATTCTTGATGTAATAATACAGGCAGCGGACCAGATATCTGGCGGAAGACCTGGTGCAAGAAGGGAAACACTTGAGAGCTATGTAAAAAGACTGGAGACCCTTGAAAAAATTGCTACAGAATTTAAAGGAATCGAAAAGGCTTATGCCATACAGGCAGGCCGCGAGATAAGGGTAATGGTAAGACCAGAGGATGTTGATGAAGACAGGGCAATGGTTCTGGCAAGAGACATAGCTGACAAAATAGAAAGTGAAATGGAATACCCTGGCCAGATCAGAGTCACTGTTATCAGGGAAAGCCGGGCTATTGAATATGCAAAATAGTTCTGATCTTAACATATTCCTTGACCAGCTCAACATAAAGGATTCTCTGAGTGTTGAAGAGGATCTTGGTAATGGCTATGTAAGATTAAAAATATCGGAGGCTGAGCGCAGGCAGGCGCTTCAGGATATAAACTGTGTTGAAGATATCATTGTTGAGCTTCTTAGAAACAGCAGAGACTCTGGAAGTAAAAATATTTTTATTGGTACAAAGAGACTGGAAGATAAAAACAGGATAATACATTTCATTGATGATGGTAACGG
>CAYRTF010000069.1:0-3815 GCA_964427165.1 uncultured Actinomycetota bacterium
CAGGTGTATTATATATCAGAAAAGGCATTGAGCTTGAATGCCTTATCCATGGAGGGGGTCAGGAATATGGAATACGTTCTGCAACAGAAAATGTGACGGGAATTGCAGGACTTGGAAAAGCAATGGAAATGGTGCCCAAATATCTTAAAAACACAGAAAAGACTATAAAGCTCCGCGACAGGCTCCAGTCAGGAATAAAGGAGATCGCCGGCGATTGTATATTTAATGGCAATGCGTATAACCTGCTGCCAAATACATTAAATATTACTATTCCAGGTATCAGGGGAGAGTCAGTGGTCCTTGAAGCTGCCAAGAGGGGACTATGCTTTTCTTCCGGATCCGCCTGTCATTCAGGTTCTCCTGCTCCCTCTTATGTACTTCTTGCCATGGGGCTTACCGAGGAAGAGGCCCACTGTTCACTCAGGTTTTCCCTGGGGCGCAAGACAAGTGAAGAAGAAATATTTAAATCTCTTGATATAATAAGGGAGATAATCAATAGTTCAAAAAATATAATAAGGTTTGTGCCGTGCAAGTAGGGAAAAATTATGACAGAACAGAGTTATCGTTTGTTCCATGAGGGCGATAATATAAAGTTTAAGACGCATCAGGAATTCGCAAATGATGTCCTGATCGGTCTTTCCCAGTCCTTGAAGTGGCTTCCATCCAAATATATTTATGACAGCAGGGGAAGCAGGCTATTTCAGGATATAATGGATCTTCCGGAATATTATTTGACCCGTACAGAAATGGAGATACTCGATAGCAAAAAAAAGCAGATTGCAGAAAAGATCGGGGATAAGGAATATAATCTAATAGAACTTGGCTGTGGGGACGGAAAAAAAACCAGGATAATCCTTGATGAATTTCTTAGAAGGAAACACCGGTTTCACTTTTATCCAATTGATATATCGGAGAATTCAATATCTGGTTTTATGGACAGCCTGAGAAGCCAGTATCCGGAGCTGAGGTCCGAGGGCCTGGTCTCAGATTATTTCGAAGGGCTTTATTGGCTTTCTGAACAGAATAACAGGAAAAATGTCGTTCTTTTCCTGGGATCAAATATTGGAAACTTTACTCCCATAAAAGCAGGAGTGTTCCTTTCAAGTCTCTGGAAAGCATTAAATAATGGCGACCTTGTATTTATAGGGTTTGACCTGAAAAAAGATACCGGCACGATGGTCAGGGCATATAATGACAGGACCGGGGTCACAGCCGCTTTCAATAAGAACCTCCTTAAAAGAATAAACAGGGAGCTTAAAGGTAATTTTGATCTGGATCAATTCGAATTCTATGCGACTTATGATGTAGTCGAGGGCGCCATACAGAGTTATTTGATAAGTAAAAAGAAGCAGGATGTATTTATCGGGGAGCTAAAATGGCTTTTTTCATTAAAGTCACAGGAACCCATACACACTGAATCCTCCTATAAATACCTTGCCAGTGACATAGAAGATATGGCGGATAAAAATAATTTTGAGATCATTGATAATTATTTTGATCCGAATAAATATTTTGTAGACAGTCTCTGGAAAGTAGTTAAGTAAGGATGAGGTATATAAGTATTTATGATTTCTAAGAAAAGGATGATCATTGTGGATAAAAAATATGATGTATTAGTCATAGGAACAGGAGGGTCAGGATCGAATGTGGCCCACCTGTGCAGATCGGCAGGGATGGATGTTGCAATAATAGACTGTGCTCCTTTTGGGGGTACATGCGCCCTCAGGGGCTGTGATCCTAAAAAAGTCCTGCATGGGGCGGCCCATATATTGGAACTTGCAGGCAATATGGGCAAGGTTTTAAAGGGATCCATAGATGTGGACTGGGAAAAGCTTATAGAGTTTAAGAGGACCTTTACCGGAAGCGTGTCCGGTAAAAGGGAAAAAGGCTTCAAGGATAGCGGTATTGCAGCATTTAAGGGAACAGCCAGCTTTACCGGCAGGAATGAACTTACTGTAAATAATGAAAAGCTGTCAGCAGAATTTATAGTAATAGCTACCGGCTCCACACCAAGGGAACTGGGTTTTCCGGGAGCGGAACTCCTTACTACCAGTGATGTTTTTATGGAAAATACCAGGCTTCCAAAAGAGATCATTTTTATTGGCGGAGGTTATATTTCTTTTGAACTGGCCCATATTTCTGCGAGAGCGGGGGCAAAAGTAAAGATCCTCCACAGAAGCAGGCATCCATTAAAAAATTTTGACCAGGACCTGGTGGGGATGATGCTTGAAGTCACTTCTAAAGCTGGAATCGAGTTTATACCCGAGGTGCAGCCGCAAAGGATAGAGCAAAAGGGTGAAAAGCTATTTATTGATTGCGGAGAAAAAAGCTACAGCTGTGAGATGGCGGTCCATGGCGCAGGAAGGGTTCCCAATACCAGTTTCCTGGATCTTGAAAAGGCGGGTGTCGACCAGGACCATGGTGTATTGGTAAATAAATACTTGCAGAGCATATCCAATCCTAATGTATACGCAGCAGGGGACGCAGCATCTATCGGCCAGCCGCTTACACCGGTAGCGGGCATGCAGGGCAAGACAGCAGCTTATAATATTATAAATGGAAATAAAAAAAGTATGGATTATTCGCTTGTCCCTTCGGTGGTCTTTACTATCCCTCCCATGGGCTCTGTGGGACTTACCGAAAAACAGGCCAGGGAAAAAGGCCTGGATTACCGTGTCAATATGGCAGATAGCACAAACTGGTATAATTCAAGGAGGCTTGGATTAAAAAAAACTGGCTACAAGATCCTTATAGATAAGAAAACTGACAGGATAATCGGGGCCCATATCCTTGTACCGGGAGCTGAGGAAGTATTGGATTTCTTTATGCTTGCTATGAAGACCGGCCTGAGGACCAGCGATATAAAGGATCTGATCTTCTCATATCCAAGCGGCACGTATGATATAAAGTATATGGTTTAGATATTATTAACGCCTTACTTGTTTCATAAACTTTGTATTTTCTGTATTAGGAATATTCCAGAAGAAATCAAAAACTGAAACTATCTTGCAAAAAGAGAAATAGGATAATATTATTATGAAATGAAACCTGTTTCATAATACTCTATGTCTTGGATCATTATGAAAAATGCATATTACTAAACTGGGTTGAAATTGCAGGAAAAGATGAAAAAGAAAACTATTTATAGGGTTGCAGAAGAGGCGGGAGTTTCCGTGACCACGGTTTCACGCTTTTTTAATAATCCCAGTTTAGTTAAAAAATCAACAAGAAATAAGATATCTAAGATATGTAAAAAATATAATTTCAAGCCCTCTAACATAGCAAGCGCTATTACTACAAAGAAGACTAAGACTGTAGCGATTCTAATACCCAGCCTCAAAGAACCTGCATTTGTGGAACTCATGAATGGAGCCGAGTATGTCCTCTCTAGAAGGGGGTACTGCTTAAGTGTATTTAATACCAGACAAAGTATTAAAAGAGAGCTTGAAATAGCAAATATTATAGATAGCAGGTTCATAGACGGTGTGATCTTGTCTGGTGTATATGGAAATGAAAAGGATAAAGTATTTATATCTGAGATGTTAAAAAGAAATATCCCTTGTATTATGACGGACCGTATAATACCGGATATAGACATCCCGTATGTTGGAAGTAATGAGTATTTTGGCGGAAAGCTTGCAGCAGATTATGTTCTTGATAATGGTCATCAAAGAATAGGAATGATCACTTATCCGCTTGAGGTGTATATTTTCAATGAAAGGATCAGGGGCAACCTTGATGCACTAAATAACAGAAAGCAAAAAGAAAGTTTTGTATTTGAAATAATAAAGCATGGAGGGGAATAATGAAATTAT
>CAYRTF010000069.1:3825-7626 GCA_964427165.1 uncultured Actinomycetota bacterium
ATAAGATTGGTTCTAGTATAAAGTCTTTTATTGATAAGGTAATAAGTAGAAAACCTTCAGTGATACTTACCACATCAGATTCAATAGCCTTTTTTGTCATAAGGATTTTGAGAGAAAAAGAGGTCAGAATACCGGAGGACATATCTATTATGGGTTACGATAATATTGTCTATTCTAGTCTTATCACTCCCAGTTTATCTACGATTTACCATGATATGGAGAAAATCGGAAAAGTGGTGGCAACTAATCTTCTACACAGAATAGAAAATGGAAAATACTTGAATATGAGGCAGGTCATCGACCCTAGGCTGCTGCTAAGAGAATCGGTTATAGATATCAGGCAGAAGGGTGACTAATAGATGTCTACCAAACAAATAAATTTGATTTATGTGATTTGAAAAGGAGTTGGTAATAATGAGATCCCAGAATTATGAAATTGAGAACAAAAAAATCCTAGATGATTTTATGAACCTGAAAAAAAATAAACCTGAAAAGATTAAGAAAAGGATAAAACTTTCCTGGTCAAACTGGGGATTTGGTATGGAACTCCTGGAGGACAGCCTCAAAAGACTCAGTGATAATGGTATCAGCTATATTGAACTCCACGGCAACCGCTATGGATCCGATCTTGGCTATCGTACTGCTGAGACCAAAAAGATATTATCAGAATATGATATGAAAGTAAGTGGCATATGCGGTATGTTTTCTGCAGAAAGTGAGCTGTCTTCTAACAGCCCTGCTGTCAGGCAGAGAGCAGTTGACTATATAAGAAGGAATCTTGAACTGGGATATGACCTTGGTGCAAAATATTTTCTGGTAGTCCCCGGGGCAGTGGGAAGACCTGGCGCATATGACGATATGGAATTTGCACGTTCGGTGGAAACTTTAAAGATAGTCGCAGATGATTTCAAGAAAGCAGGAATAAAGGGTGCAGTAGAACCGATAAGAAGCGCCGAGGTATCTTTCTGCCACACTTTTTCAGATGCCAAAAAATATATTAGGGAAGTCGGAAGTCCCGGGGTACAGCATATAAATGGAGATGTCTACCATATGCTAGTCGAGGAGTCTCATATCGGAAAGGCGATTACAGATGCCGGGGGAATGCTGACAAATCTCCATATGGCAGATACCAATAGGGATGCCCTTGGTGGTGGCTTTCTGGATTTAGATACAATAATCAGGGCACTATATATGATTGGTTTCAATAATGATGATAGCGCTTTTGTGACTCCTGAACCACTTGGATCAGGCGGAGATCCATATCCTGCGATGTATGGCAGACCTGACAGGGATAAGCTTGACACACTCGTAAGCAGGACCGCAAAATATTTCAGGGAAAGGGAGGAAGAGATCCATTCAATCTAGGGGTCTTTTTTTATCCAGGATTTTTTATTTATTTAATAAATGTTTAAATATTCGGGGAAGGAAACATATGTCTGAGAGTAAATATGTAATCGGTCTTGATTTTGGATCTGATTCAGTCCGCTCTATAATTGTAAATGCAGGAAATGGCGAAGAAATAGCTACTCATGTTTCATATTATCACAGATGGGGTCAGGGTAAATATAATGATGCTTCGAAAAATCAGTTCCGCCATCACCCATTAGATTATATGGAATCACTTGAAGAAGCAATAAAAGGAGCACTGGATAAGTCTCCCAGCGGTATAGCAGATAACATAATAGGCATAGGTGTAGATACCACAGGCTCAACACCGGCACCTGTAGACAGAGAAGGGACAGTGCTTGCACTTAAGGATAGCTTTAAAGATAACCCCAATGCCATGTTTGTCCTCTGGAAGGACCACACTGCGGTGGAAGAAGCTGAGAGGATAAATGATGCGGCCCGGTCATGGGGAGGCATAGACTATACGGTCTATTCCGGAGGGGTGTATTCTTCGGAATGGTTTTTCTCCAAAATACTTCATATCCTAAAAAACGATCCAGAAATAAGAGATGCCGCCTATTCGTGGATAGAGCTTGCAGACTGGGTGCCTGCAATACTTACGGGAAACACAATACCCGAAGATGTCAAAAGAAGCAGGTGTGCCGCGGGCCATAAGGCGATGTGGAATGCTTCCTGGGGCGGTCTTCCCTCCGAAGAATTCCTTACTGCTGTTGACCCGCTGCTAAAAGATCTAAGGGAGAGACTTTATAAAGATACATTTACCTCCGATATTTCTGCTGGAGGGCTTACTGGCAGGTGGGCAGAAAAGCTGGGTATTCCCCAGGGGATAGCAGTTACTGTAGGAGCTTTTGATCCCCATATGGGAGCAGTAGGGGCAGGTATTGCAAACAGGACCTTTGTAAAGGTTATAGGTACATCATGCTGTGATATGGCAGTGGCTCCCACCGGTGAAGTGGGAGAAAAGACTGTGGCCGGTATCTGCGGGCAGGTAGATGGCTCCATAATACCAGGACTAATAGGTTTTGAAGCGGGACAGTCCTCTTTCGGGGACGTTTATGCATGGTTTAGGGATGTCCTTATGTGGCCCGTCGAAAATCTGGTAGAAGATAAGAAGCTAAAAGAAGAAATAAATGAAAGGCTGATAATTGAGCTCTCCCGCCATGCCGGAAATATAAGGCCCTCCGGCACCGGGCTCATGGCCCTTGACTGGCTCAATGGAAGAAGGACACCGTATGCGGACCAGAAGCTTAAAGGCGCTATAGCGGGACTTTCGCTTGGAACAGACGCTCCTAAGATATTCAGGGCGCTTGTGGAAGCAACGGCATTTGGTTCAAAAGCGATAGTTGAAAGATTTATAGAAGAGGGAGTAAAAATCGACCAGGTGGTAGCCATTGGCGGAATACCCCAGAAATCGCCGCTTGTGATGCAGATACTTTCTGATGTGCTGGATATGCCGGTAAAGGTAGCAAGTTCTTTCCAGGCAGTGGCCCTTGGAGCAGCTGTATTTGCAGCAGTTGCGTCAGGATATTATAAAGATATATATAAGGCCCAGAAGAATATGGCAAGCGGATTCTTAAAGACATATGATCCCATAAAAGAAAATGTAGTGATCTATAAAAGACTATACGGGCTCTATAAAAAACTTGGCAGCCAGGTAGAGGATATATTAAGGGAGGTCTAGTGTGGCTGATGATTTTGATAAATTAAAGAAAAAGGTATTCGATGCAAATATCAGGCTTTCGGGCTCAGGTCTTGTCTTTTCCACATTCGGCAATGTATCCGGAATAGACAGGGAAGCCCAGGTAGTAGCAATAAAACCTTCAGGCATACCCTATTCTCAACTGAAAGCAGATGATATGGTGCTTGTATCACTTTCTGGAGAAAAGATCGAAAGTTATGGCCCCAATCCGTCCTCAGACACAGATACCCACCTTGAGCTCTACCGCAGTTTTGCAGGTATCGGGGGAGTCACGCATAGTCATTCAGATTATGCGACAGCCTTTTGCCAGGCAAAGATTGCCATACCATGTCTCGGCACAACTCATGCAGATTATTTTTATGGCCCTGTGCCAGTATCAGAGGTAATGGAAGACAGCTGTATTGCCGGTGAATATGAGCTCGAGACAGGAAAACTTATAGTAAATACATTCAAGAGCAGGGACTACCGGAGCATGAAAGCATGTCTTGTGGCCTGTCACGGACCATTTACCTGGGGAGATGATCCGGACGCATCTGTTGAGATAGCTATAATGCTGGAAAATATTGCCATGCTTGCTTACAGAACCATAGTTTTGGAGGGATCAATTAAGGATATCAAGAAGACACTCCTTGATAAGCATTACCTCAGAAAGCATGGGGAAAATGCTTATTATGGTCAGTATAAATAAAAGTAGA
>CAYRTF010000070.1:0-7576 GCA_964427165.1 uncultured Actinomycetota bacterium
CCAATTCAAGGGAGTTTATAAACTTCTTTCCTGCACGGGCCCCGCCTTTTATACCAAAACCGATTATTGCGCCTGCGCCCCTTTTTAAATACTTTTTAACTTTTCCGCTTTCTTTACTCGAAGGCAGTCCGGGATAATTGACCCAATTGACCCTGGGGTCAGTTTCAAGGAATTTAGCGACTTTGAGCGCATTTTCTGAATGCCTTACTATTCTTAAGTGCAGGGTTTCCAAACCCTGTAATAATAAGAATGAATTAAATGGTGACAGGCAGGATCCCATATCCCTCAGAAGCTTTACACGCGCCTTTAAAATATATGCAATATTTCCGACTCCTTTAAACGCCTCTATGAAGTCCATTCCATGATAACTGGGATCAGGATCAGCTATTAATGGAAATTTACCATTATCCCATTTAAAATTTCCCGAATCTACGATGATGCCGCCGATCGATGTCCCGTGTCCGCCAATAAATTTGGTAGCAGAATAAGTAATAATATCTGCTCCATAATCAAAAGGCTTCAATAGATATGGAGTTGTGGTATTATCGATTATCAGCGGTATATTATTTGAATGTGCGATATCAGCCAGGCCTTCAATATCCGTGATATTTAATTTTGGATTCCCGATCGACTCTGCATATACTGCTTTTGTCTTATCGGTGATAGCTTTTTTAAAACCATCAAGATCTTCTGAGTCAACAAACTTTACTTTTATTCCAAAACGTTTAAATGTATTTTCAAATAAGGTATAGGTGCCGCCATAAAGATTATCTGCCGATACTATCTCGTCTCCATTCTGGGCAATGTTTAGAATGGCGATCGTTTCAGCAGCCTGCCCGCTGGCCACTGCAAGAGCGCCCACTCCTCCTTCAAGCAGAGCAACTCTTTTTTCCAGTACATCATTTGTGGGATTCATTATACGGCTGTATATATTACCGAATTCCTTTAAACCAAAAAGGTCTGCTGCATGGTCGGTATCCTTGAATTGATACGATGTTGTCTGGTAGATCGGAACCGCTCTTGAATAAGAGCTTGTATCAGGTTTATGACCCCCATGCAATAATATAGTATCATCATTTAATTTTATTTCTTGATCACTCATCTCTTTTTCTCCTCTTTTTCTATAATATTTATAAATCAAAAATTTCTGTCGATAAATAACGCTCCCCGGTATCAGGAAGAATAACCACTATTAATTTATCTTTACTCTCTTTTCTTTTTCCTACCTCTATTGCCGCTTTTACTGCCGCTCCTGAAGATATGCCGCTAAAAATACCTTCTTCCCTGGCAAGTGTCCTGGTGATTCTAGCCGCATCTTCATTTTTAACTTTTATTATTTCATCTATGAGATCTACATTTAAAACACCGGGAATAAACCCCGCGCCAATACCCTGTATCTTATGAGGGCCCGGCTTGCCTCCCGACAGGACCGGAGAGTCATAAGGTTCAACTGCGACTACCTTAAAATCTGTTTTTCGTTCTTTTAATACCTCCGCTACACCAGTGATAGTCCCTCCCGTGCCTACTCCGCTTATTAAAATATCAATTTTCCCCTCGGTATCCTTCCATATCTCCTCTGCTGTAGTCTCACGGTGAATCTGGGGATTGGAACTATTATTGAATTGCTGCAACACTATGGAATTTTTGGTATCTTTTTGTATTCTTTCGGCTTCCATGACTGCGCCATTCATCCCCTGCTGTCCGGGAGTAAGCACCAATTCTGCTCCAAAGGCTACCAACAGTTTCCTCCGCTCGATCGACATGGTATCAGGCATTGTAAGGATCAATTTATACCCTTTGACTGCACAAATATAGGCAAGGGCTATTCCGGTATTGCCGCTGGTCGGTTCTATTATACTGGTACCTTTTTTTATCAGTCCTTTCTTTTCGGCCTCTCTTATCATAGAAAATCCTATTCTGTCTTTGACACTGGAAAGTGGATTAAAGGATTCTAACTTGCCAACCAGTACAGTTTCTAACCCTTTTGATATCTTCTTTAATTCCACCAGCGGTGTGCCTCCTATTAATTCTATAATATCTTTTGCTATCTTCATTTACTTCTCCTCTCATTGATTAACTTGTTTTAATTGAAATATGGCATTAATATTAGCTTATGAATAATATTTATCCCTTTTGCAGATTTATATGCTATACATCAAGGACCGGCTCTTTTGTTTACTTCTGTGTTTTTCTACTAACTGCTGCAAAGTCACAGATGCTAAAAAATCATCTATTTTTCCGCTTAATTCATTCCACAGATCCCTGGTAATACAAAAATCTGTTTTTTCACATGCTTCAGCATCTTTAACGCATTCAACCAAAGATAAAGGTCCTTCCAGCGCAAAGATTATTTCCCTTAAGGTAATATCTGCCGGAACTTTAGCCAGGGCATAACCTCCATGCGCACCACGGCTTGAATTCACCAGTCCCGCAGTTTTCAGGCTGGGAATAATTTGTTCCAGATAGCCTATTGATATCTCCTGTCTTTCTGCTATGTCCTTAAGCAATACCAGCCCTCTTCCATGATTTAGGGCAAGATCCAGCATGGCTCTTGTCCCATATCTGCCTTTTGTCGATATTCTTATCATATTTTCACCTTTTATTCCCCATAGAAATCATCTTATATAACATAGTATTCATATATGTTTAATAGGAATTATACTACAAGTATAGCAATTGTCAAGAAAATTTTCAGATGATGCTTTGATTTTATGATTTTGATTTTAGAGGGCAGGTCCTCTTTACCTATTGATGCAGCCGGACTTTACTGTCCCATACCTATTGTAGAATTGAAATTAGGCCTGGAAGAAGCCTGCACTAATGAGACTGTAGAATCAATATCTGATGATCCTGGTTTTAAGAAAGACGCATTAGAGATAAACGCAGATATTATTTTCCTTCTGCAACCGGGTATCCTTTCTCTTCCCACTCAAAAATCCCTCCTCCGATCAGATCAAATACTTCCTTGTATCCATTTTTTTTTAAAATACCTGCCGCCCGTCCGCTTCTGTCGCAGCTGGAACCATTACAATACACAATGACAGGTTTATCTTCTGGTATCTCATCCAGGCGTTCTTCAATTTCTGATACTGGTATATTAATAGCATCTTCTATGTGGCTATTTTCGTATTCGCCTTCTGTTCTCACATCAATAAATAGATACTCTTCATTATTTAAAAAGACTTCATATGCTTCGTCTACTGTAATAAACTCAATTGCCGAAACAGCCCCTTCCTCTACTATTACCGGAAATCCCTCTTCCTGCCATTCAAGAATCCCCCCCATATCATAAACCTGGCTAAATCCATTTCTTACCAGGATCTCAGCTGCTTTTCGACTCCTGGCTCCACTGCGGCAATAGACAATTATTGGTTTATCCTCAGGTAATATGTCCGCTACTTTCTGAAAGTCGTCAACCGGGATAAGCAGTGCCTTATCAAGATGCCCCTCATTGTATTCATCCTGGGTTCTTACATCTAAAATAACGTAATCTTCATCATTAGTAATGATCTCATAAACTTCTGCAGGTGATATTGAGATGATCCCGGAAATTTCTTCTGTTTCGACTACATTAGTTACATCTTTCTCAGCTTCAGCCTCCAGACCCTGTTCTGATTTTTCCATAGATAATCCTACTTCCTCCGCTACTTTGCAGCCAGCTACTAAAAAAACACTTAAAAAAATCATCAAGATCACCAGAGAGAATATTATAGATAATTTTTTTCTTTTCATTGAGTGCTCCCATATATTTATATTTTATAAACTATGAATTCCATTATATTAATAATATCTAATAATCTCAGCAAAGTTCTTATTTTTCAATATATAATCTCATTGAGGTAAAAAATCCTTTCTAAAGACCGATTTTTTTCAGGTATCTAAAACTGTCTATTGTGCACTCCGTATGGAAGACTATATAGTCCTCAAGCAGTTTATATATCTTCTTTAAATCCTGCGGTCTTATTTCAATATCACGGAAATCTTCCATCTTGAGCCGCATAAAGTCTGATAGTAACCTGAAACTTGAAAGATTCAGTATGGTTCTGGACCCGGTGATATCTGAGCACTTACTGCAAAGCACTCCTCCATATCTTATTGAAAAAGATATATCCTTTTTTCCAAATTGATAAAGATCATCAAGTTCTGTATTACACTTGCTGCATAGGTCCAACATGGGTGAAAAACCTATTACCTGCAGGAACCTTGTGCTAAAAAAACACATTATCTTTTTCAATGCGGCATCATCCTCTTCAGCAGTATTGTCTATTTCATTAAGGCAAATATATAATAGTTTAAAAAGCAGAGGTGTGTCATCTCCGGAGCTTTGAGTCCTGAGTATAATATTTGAGATTATTTCAGCAAAAACAAATTTGTTGAAATCGAGGGGTATTTTTAAGAAACTGTGATTTATTTCAACCTGGTTTATATTATCAAGATTCCTGCCTTTTGAAAGCTCAAGGTCGACTACATTAAAAAGTTCAAGCCTTCCCCTGAATCTGGATCTTATTTTCCTTGAACTTTTTGCCACTGCAGATATAAGAGAGCCATCCCGGGAATACATCTTTATTATCTTATCTGCTTCCCCAAGTTTATAGGTCTTTATTATGATGGCCCTGGCTTTATAGGTAGACATGGAATAAATATATAAAAATTGTTTATAAATCACTAATTATCCAAAATAAGGCTGACTGGGAGCTCCTGCCCGGTAGCTGGATCCTGGTATCTATTTATCAAATAAAATGCTATATTCCTTAATGATATTTATGCCGCTGCTGGTGCCAAGTCTTGTAGCGCCTGCATCAATTAAAGCCTGTGCATCTTCGAATGTCCTTACACCACCTGAGGCCTTGACCCCGATATTGCGGGTAACTACTTCCCTTATAAGCCTTACGTCATCAAGCTCAACTCCCTTGACACCAAAGCCGGTAGAAGTCTTTATAAAATCTGATCCGGATTTCTCTATTATGGCACTGACTCTTTTCGTCTCGTCCCTGGAAAGTATGCCTGTCTCGATGATTATTTTTATATTGATATGCCGGTTGTATTCAGCGATCTGTTCTCTCCTGATAATATTTACCAGGACACCTAATTCTCTTTCAATATATTCATAGTTCCCGCTCTTTACCGCACCCAGGTTCAATACTACATCAAGCTCGCCGGCCCCTTTCCTGATGCAATCCCTGGCCTCAAATATCTTGGTCTCGATAGTATTTGCTCCCAGCGGATATCCTATGACCGAACATACTTTTACATCTGTATCTCCTAATATGCGGTGTGCCAGCACCACATTTGCAGGATTAACTACCACTGCGGCAAAATGCTCCTTTTTAGCATTATTACACAAATTTTCAATATCTTTCGGAGTAGCTACTGGATTAAGAAGTGTCTGATCTATCGTTTTTGCAAGTTGCTCTTTGGTTAACGTTTTTACCACCCTATCTTTTGTCTAAGACTAATAATATATAACTATATTTAATAACCGAAACGGTCCAGGAATAATTCATTTTTTGTCCAGTTTTGCTTAACCTTTACCCATAATTCAAGAAAGACTTTATTACCAAAAAATTTTTCGAGCTCATGCCTGGATTTCTCCCCGACTCCTTTAAGCACATTTCCTGATTTTCCGATAATGATACCTTTCTGCGAGGACCTCTCTGTAAATATGGAACATCCTATAGAAACAAGCTTATCCCCTGACCTGGTCTTTTTTTCTTCAAGCCGTTCAACTTCAACTGTAATGCTATGCGGAATCTCCTCTGAAAGGGCCTCAAATAATTTTTCCCTGACTATTTCAGATACTATTTTTTCAGCAGGCTGATCAGAGATCATATCCTCGCTATAATACCTTGGACCATATGGAAGAAGGTCCGTGAGTACCTTGATGAACATGTCCAGGTTTTTTCCGGTCTTTGCTGATACTTCTATCACTACATCAAAATAGTCAAGGTCCTCTATTATTTTCCTTTGTTCCGCTAACCTTTTTGTTTCTACAATATCGACTTTATTTAATAGGAGGATCTTCGGCTGAGGCCTGTCTTTTATCTGTTCAAATACAAAACTATCCCCCCTGCCTATCCCTCCTTCAATATCAACCATTGCAACTATCACATCGACATCTTTGATAACACCTTCAGCAGAATTCTTCAAACGCTCCTGCAACAGATTCCGCGGCTTAAAAAAGCCTGGACTGTCCACAAATACTATCTGGCTCTTTTTATTATTCAAGATGCAGTGAATACGATACCTGGTAGTCTGAACCTTATCTGATGTAATAAGAACCTTTTTCTTTAATATCTTATTGATCAGTGTAGATTTCCCAACATTGGTCCTGCCTACCAAACCCACGAATCCTGATTTTATTTTATCTTCTTCACTCATAATTTAAGACTGAATAGTTCCCTTTTTGTTCCTCTTCCGTATTCATCCTTTCTTGCACACTTCTTCTTAAAACCAAAAGACCGGTAAAGCCGGGATGCAGCTCTATTGTCCGGATCGACTGTAAGCTGCACTTCCTTAAATAAATCGTTCTTTAATTCAGTAAGGACCTTTCCAAGAAGTATTTTGCCCACACCTTTGTTCCTGAACCTGCCATCAATATAAAATGAATGAATAAAGGCGGTAGATGAAACCGGGTAGCTTCTTATTATTTCACATACTCCTATTAAGATGTCTTTATCATTAACTGCAATAAACAACTTGCCATACCTGATGATCACCGGAAGAACCCACTGATTTATGGCAGCCTCCTGTCCCAGGTTCTCTACTTCCATCCTGCACAATTCTTCGATCAGCCCTGGGTCATGATCTTTGATATGCTTTACAAAAATACCTTCCATTTACAGATTTCAGGTTTTTGGTAAAAAAAATACACCTATTATAGATTTTACAATATATGTCAATAGGGATTCCAATGATCTGGCCCAGGAGCCGTCCGTTAGTTATATCCGTACTGTACCTGATTTCCGGGCATGATCCTGGGGTTTACAGTCCGAAATTATTTCTAATATCAATAATAATGCATTCCTGAAGATTTTCCATTTCTATCCTGTCATCCTCTTCTTCATGGTCATAATCATAAATATGAAGCATTCCATGTATAACAAGAAGGATCATCTCCAGATCAAGATTCCAATCCTGATCCTGATTTTTTGCATTTTTCTTTGCTGCCTCAGGACAAATATATATTTCACCTATAGTGAACAGTGGATCTTTGCCATGCAGTGATCCCCTATCAGACAGATAAGAAAATGAAAGCACATCTGTCGTTCTGCAGATATTCCTATATTTCTCATTGAGCTTTCTTATTTCTGAACTATCAGACAATATGATATTTACGACATTATCGGAACTTAAGTCAAATTTATTTGAGACATAGGTGGATAATTTTTTTATGAGTCCCAGGTCAAAACCGGCTTCATCCTGATTGTCTATAAGTTCTATTTTCATATTTTGGACCAGTAGCCTGTCCGTGAACCGGGTTCTGGCCCGGGTTCCTGGACAGGATCCTAATAATAATCGCTGCTTGCAACAGTACTCAGATCTCCGCTATCAGGTGTTTTTCCATTATCTGTATAAG